>NZ_QTVH01000029.1:0-27232 GCF_003435975.1 Clostridium sp. AF36-4
CAGCCATCAAACTGCTACGCCTAAAAAGTCTAACATTTGGGGGTCACATCAAAATGAGAAGAAAGGGTTGTGTTTTTCGTGTGATTTGTCCGAATAAAGTCAGATAATCAGGTGAAAATGCAACCATTTAGGTAAAATTAGGTGAAAAGAGTTGTCTAGAAAGTATGTACCTCTTCACCTCCCCAAAAAACAAAAATCTCACCGCAGAAATATGCGAAGTGTTCGTTACTAGTCTTTTTAGTATTCCAGTAATTTATCAAGAAAAGATTTGTGGAGAGTGGGTACAAACACGTGGGTATCTGGCATGCGTAGTTGGCATGCCGATACCCCTACGCGTTTGTTTAGCGAGAGCACCCACGAAACACAAACTTTTCTTGATAAATTACGGAACCTAAAAAACCAGCAACGAACACTTCCCACAAACTACCGTTGAAAAACGCCCCCCAATATGGTATCATCACAATAGAATATCAGGGAAGGAAGTACTGCCATGTATACAGTGTCTTTAGAAAAATTTATCCAGAAAATGAAAGTCAAAAATCTTACACCGGATGTTGATATTTCGGCGATTGAAATTACGCAGTCAGACGTAAACCGTCCGGCGTTACAGCTTGCGGGTTTTTTTGATTATTTTGACCATCACCGAATCCAGATTATCGGTCAGGTAGAACATACGTATATGGAAAAGCAGGGAATTGAGGAAAGTCTTAAGCAGATGAAACGAATTCTCTCTTACAAAGTTCCGGGCATTGTTTTTTGCCGTGATTTGCCGGTGCCGGAAGAGTTTTTGCAGTTGGCGAACGAATATGAGATTCCGATTTTACAGTCGCACGCTGACACTTCTGCATTTTCCGCTGAGGTTACGAGATGGCTGAAAGTAGAACTGGCACCTAGAATCAGTATTCATGGCGTGCTTGTTGACATTTACGGCGAGGGCGTACTGATTACTGGTGAGAGCGGTATCGGTAAAAGTGAGGTTGCCCTGGAATTGATTCACAGAGGACACCGATTGGTTTCAGATGATGTGGTAGAAATCAAAAAAGTAAGTGATGAGACGCTGATTGGTTCAGCTCCGGATATAACAAGACATTTCATTGAACTGCGAGGCATTGGAATTATTGATGCCAAGACACTCTTTGGTGTAGAAAGTGTAAAAAACACACAGTCGATTGACCTTGTCATTCAGCTGGAAGAGTGGAACAAAGAGCAGGAATATGACCGCATGGGATTGGAAGAGCAGTACATTGAATACCTTGGAAATAAAGTAGTCTGTCATTCGATTCCGATTCGACCGGGACGAAATGTAGCCATTATCTGCGAGTCGGCGGCGGTTAATTACCGACAGAAGAAGATGGGATATAATGCAGCGAGAGAATTGTACAACCGTGTGACGAGTAATAACTTTGGTAAGGCATAGAAAGGACGGATGATATGGCACAGTATTATGTTGGGGTTGATGTGGGAGGAACGACCGTAAAGATGGGAATGTTCTCAGATACCGGAGAACTTTTGGATAAATGGGAAATTCCGACGAGACGAAAAAATAATGGAAAGTATATTCTGTCAGATATTGTAGATAGTATCGAAGAAAAAAGAGAAACCTTTGAGGGAAATATCAAAGGAATCGGTGTTGGTATTCCGGGACCGGTTACTGCTGACGGAACAGTATTAAAATGTGCCAATCTGGGATGGGATGTATTCTCGGTTTCCAACAAACTGGCAAGCTTAACCGGCGTTGGCAATGTAAAAGTTGGAAACGATGCGAATGTAGCTGCGCTTGGTGAGATGTGGAAAGGCGGCGGCAGAGGCTATGACAGTATTGTCATGGTGACACTTGGTACCGGCGTTGGCGGCGGTGTCATTTTACAGGGAAAAATTTTGACCGGCTGTAAAGGTGCCGGTGGAGAAATCGGTCATATGAAAGTTAATATGGATGAAACTCGTGTCTGCGGATGCGGAAACAAAGGCTGTTTGGAGCAGTATGCTTCGGCAACCGGAATTGTGAATATGGCAAAAGAAAATGTACCGGAAGGTTCTTACTTAGCAGATAAAAAAGTTACGGCAAAAGCTGTTTTTGATGGTGCCAAAGAGGGCGATGCTTACTGCATGAAAGTGGTTGAGAAGTTTGGCAGATATTTAGGTGTTGCATTAAGTAATGTTGCTCATGTGGTAGATCCGGAAGCCTTTGTTATTGGCGGCGGGGTATCAGCAGCAGGACAGATTCTTTTAGATGTAGTAGAAAAATATTATAATGAAAATTCCATGTTTGCCTTGAAAAACAAGAGTTTCCACTTGGCAGAACTTGGCAATGATGCCGGCATTTATGGTGCTGTGCGAATGGTGCTTTTTAAATAGAAGGAGAGAAAAATGATTCGACTGGAACAGGAACCGCTGCGGACTCATACGACATTTCGGATTGGCGGACCGGCAGCGTACTATTTCATACCGGAGCGAGAAGAAGAAATTATTGAGGCACTGGATTTTGCAAAAGAAAAAGGACTTTCTTACTATGTGATTGGAAAGGGAAGTAATATGCTCTTTTCCGATGACGGTTTTGATGGTGTTATCATTGAAATTGGAAAGGGATTGGAAAAAATAGAAATCTCAGATGATGGTGTTGTGACGGCACAGGCTGGTGTTTCGTTAGCTTATATGGCATCTCGATTGGCTTCAAAAGGGTTAAAGGGTTTTGCCTTTGCCGGAGGAATTCCGGGAACATTAGGCGGAGGTGTTGCGATGAATGCCGGTGCCTATGGTGGAGAAATCAAAGATTGCATTGTGAGTGCAAAAGTATTGACAAAAGAGGGTGAGCGCGTTGTCCTTAAGAAAGAAGACTTGCAGCTTTCCTATCGAAACAGTGTGATTCTTCAAAAAGGCTATTTGGTTTTAGAGGCAACATTTTCTTTTGAAAAGGGAAATCCGGCAGAAATTCAGGAAGAAATCAAAGAGTTAAATAAAAGACGCCGCGAAAAACAGCCGTTAGAGTACCCGAGTGCAGGCAGCACATTTAAACGTCCGGAGGGATATTTTGCCGGAAAACTGATTGAAGATGCAGGACTTAGGGGATACCGTGTGGGTGACGCGCAGGTTTCCGAAAAGCATTGCGGCTTTGTGGTAAACCGCGGTGAGGCGACTGCCAAAGATGTGGCGCAGTTAATAAGTGATGTGCAGAATCGTGTGATGGATGAATTTGGCGTTAAGTTAGAGCCGGAAGTCCGCATGATTGGTTTTGAATAATAAGAAAAGGGGGAACTTTGCATGAGATTTGTCATAGTAACCGGGATGAGTGGCTCCGGAAAGAGTTCCGTAATGAAAATATTAGAAGATGATGGATATTTCTGTGTGGATAACCTGCCGTTGTCTTTACTGCCTACGTTGATTCAATTGACGGAGGATTCCAGCGAGGAAATTGAGCGGGTGGCACTTGGCATTGACATCCGTGGCGGATATCGTTCGTTAAAAGAAGCCGCTCATGTACTGGATGATTTAAAAAGCAGAGGTTATACGCTGGAAATTTTATTTTTGGAAGCGTCAACGTCAGTTCTTGTAAAGCGCTATAAAGAGACAAGAAGAATGCATCCGCTGGCACAGGGCGGCCGCATGGATAAAGCAATTGAAGATGAGAGAGCACTTCTTTCCGAACTGAAAAAAAGGGCGGACTACATCATTGATACAACGACACTTTTGATACGTGAATTGAAACAGGAGATTGACCGCATTTTTGTGGAGCATGAGGATTTTTGCAACTTTTATCTCACATTTGTTTCTTTTGGATTTAAGTATGGAATTCCTTCGGATGCCGATTTGGTTTTTGACGTGAGATTTTTACCGAACCCTTTTTATGTGGATGAATTAAAACCACTTACCGGAGATGACAAGCCGGTATACGATTATGTTATGAGTTCACCAAAGGCAGTTGAGTTTAGAAACAAAATGAAAGATATGCTTGATTTTCTGATTCCAAACTACATTGCGGAGGGAAAAACGCAGTTGGTGATTGCAATTGGCTGTACGGGCGGCAAGCATCGTTCCGTGACATTAACCAATGCGATGTATGAGGAGTATGCAAACACGGAATATGGCTGCAAGAAAGAGCATAGAGATATAGAGAAGGACCGGTTAAGATATATATGTCGTTCGCAGGAAAAGTAAAAGAAGAACTGCTTGGGCAAATGGGAAAAGCAAGACATTGCCAGTTAGCAGAACTGGCGGCGTTTTTTGCCGTGTGTGGGCAGATTTACATGAATGAAGAAGGTGAATGTCAGGTTAAGTTTGTGACAGAAAACTTGACAGTTGCGAAGAAATGCTATATGTTAGTTAAGAGAGTCTTTCATATTGTGCCGGATGTGTCCGTAAGCGGACATCATCAATATTCACTTTTTCTATTGGAAGATGAAGATGCAAGGGACTTTATGAAAGCAATTCGAGTGCAGGAATATTCGCCATTTTCGGTGGAGTGTATTGGACAAAAAGCCTGTTGCAACCGGGCTTTTTTAAGGGGAGTCTTTTTGACAAGTGGTTCCGTTACCGACCCAAACAGTGGGTATCATTTGGAAATCGCAGCTGGAGATAGAGAACATGCTGCTCGGATTTTGGAGATTATGGGTATTTTTGGAATTGAGGCAAAAACGATAGAAAGAAAGCATAATTTTGTCGTATACATGAAAGAAGGAGCGGCGATTGTTGATTTTTTGAATGTTGTCGGTGCGCACAAGGCACTGATGGAATTTGAAAATGTTCGCATTTTGAAAGAAATGCGAAATTCCATTAACCGTCAGGTAAATTGTGAGACCGCAAACATTAAGAAGACGGTTTCGGCAGCAGCAAGACAGACGGAAGACATCCGTTATATTCATGATACGATAGGCTTTGGTAATTTATCTGAGAATTTGTCGCAGATTGCGAAATTACGTCTGGAGAATCCGGATGTTTCGCTGAAAGAATTGGGACAGATGTTAGAACCGCCAATTGGAAAATCCGGGGTGAACCACCGATTGCGCAAATTAAGTGAGATAGCACAAGGACTGCGATTACAAGGAGGAAAACATGATAAGGAAGAACATTGACGTCAGTTTAGGTGAGGATGGAGCAAGACCAATTGCTATGCTGGTTCAATTAGCAAGCCAGTATGTGAGTAACATTGAAATCCATCGTGATACTATGACAGTAAATGCAAAAAGTATTATGGGCATGATGACACTGGGACTCGCAAAGGGACAAAAGCTGGAGCTTCTTATTGACGGGGAAGACGAAGAGACTGCTATGAAAGAGATGGAGAATTACCTGACCGGAAATTAGCAGATAAGAAATAGTAATGGTTACAGGCTACTGTCCGAACCGGGATGTTACGGTTTGTATAGCGGCCTTTTTATTTTAGTGAATGGGGGATACCATGGAATTTACGCATTTGCATGTACATACGGAATATAGTTTGTTAGATGGCTCCAGTAAAATCAAGGAGCTTGTGAGTCGTGCCAAAGAATTGGGAATGGATAGTCTGGCAATTACCGACCATGGCGTGATGTATGGCGTGGTTGATTTTTACCGTGCGGCAAAAGCAGCAGGAATTAATCCGGTTTTGGGATGTGAAATTTATGTGGCACCCGGTTCACGCTTTGACAGGGAAGCAGGAAATGCAAAAGAAAGCCGTTATCATCATTTGGTGCTTTTAGCAGAGAATGATATAGGATATGCAAATCTTGTTAAAATTGTTTCCCGTGGTTTTACAGAAGGATTTTATTATAAACCGCGAGTGGATTATGATGTGTTAGAAAAATATCATGAGGGAATTATTGCGCTGAGTGCATGCCTCGCAGGTTCAATTCCAAGTTTTCTGCGCCGTGGGCTATATGATGAGGCAAAGCAGGAAGCGTACCGGTTACAGGGGATTTTTGGTGAAAATAATTTCTTTTTAGAACTTCAGGATCATGGTATTCCGGATCAGAAGACGGTCAATCAGGGACTGCTTCGTCTGCATCAGGAGACAGGGATCGATTTGGTGGCGACGAACGACGTCCACTACATTTACGATTCGGATGCAGAAGCACACGACATTCTTTTATGCATTCAGACCGGAAAGAAGGTCAGTGATACCGACCGTATGCGCTACGAGGGCGGACAGTATTATTTGAAATCCGTTGGGGAGATGGAGGCATTATTTCCGTATGCTAAAGAGGCGATTGAAAACACTCATAAAATCGCCGAGAGATGTCATGTTGAAATTGAGTTTGGTGATTATAAATTGCCGCACTTTGATGTGCCGGAGGGAGAGACTTCTGAAAGCTACCTGCGAAAACTCTGTAAAGAGGGGCTTTATAAACGTTATCCAAAGGAGCAGGCAGAGCAGTTGGAAGAGCGGTTAAATTACGAGCTTGATACCATTTCCACGATGGGATTTGTTGATTACTTTTTGATTGTTTGGGATTTTATTAAATATGCCAAAGACCATGGAATTCCGGTAGGCCCGGGACGTGGTTCGGCAGCCGGCTCTTTGGTGGCGTATTCTTTGAATATTACGGATTTGATTGATCCGATTAAATATAACCTTTTGTTTGAGCGTTTTCTAAATCCGGAACGTGTGACGATGCCGGATATTGATATTGACTTCTGCTATGAAAGACGTCAGGAAGTTATTGATTATGTAACGAGAAAATACGGAGCCGACCACGTGGTGCAGATTGTAACATTTGGTACGATGTCAGCGCGTATGGTAATCCGCGATGTCGGACGTGTGTTAGACCTTCCGTATGCGTATGTAGATAGTGTGGCAAAGGCGATTCCAATGGAGCTTGGTATTACGATTGCAAAAGCGATGAAAATGAATCCGGAACTGCGCACGATGTACGAAACGGATGATTCGGCGAAGAAACTGATTGATATGGCAATGCGTTTAGAGGGACTTCCGCGACATACTTCTGTTCATGCGGCGGGGGTTGTAATCAGTCCAAAACCGGTCGATGAATTCGTTCCGCTATCAAGGGCTTCGGATGGCAACATTACGACGCAGTACACGATGGTAACGTTAGAGGAATTAGGTCTTTTGAAAATGGATTTTCTGGGACTTCGTACGCTGACGGTAATCCAGAATGCGATTCATGGTGCATTTGATGTACACGACATTGACTATAATGATAAAGAAGTATTTGATATGATAAGTTCCGGACACACAGAAGGCGTGTTCCAGTTAGAAAGTGCGGGGATGAAAAACTTCATGAAAGAGTTAAAGCCGCACAGTATGGAAGATATTATCGCGGGAATTTCTTTGTATCGTCCGGGACCGATGGATTTTATTCCAAAATATATAGAGGGAAAAAATAATCAGGATAATATTCAGTATGACTGCAAGGAACTAGAGCCGATTTTAGCACCGACCTATGGCTGTATTGTCTATCAGGAGCAGGTTATGCAGATTGTGCGTGATCTGGCCGGGTACAGTTATGGGCGAAGCGACCAGGTGCGCCGCGCCATGTCTAAGAAAAAAGCAGATGTCATGGAGAAAGAAAAGAATTATTTCATCTATGGCAATGAAGAAATTGGCGTGGAAGGCTGCATTAAGCGGGGAATCCCGGAAGAAGTGGCAATTAAAATATTTGATGATATGACCGATTTTGCGAAATATGCGTTTAACAAATCGCATGCGGCGGCTTACGCTGTCGTTTCATATCAGACAGCATATCTAAAATGTCATTATCCGGTTGATTTTATGGCGGCGTTGATGACCTCTTTTATGGAGCATACCGGGAAAATTACGGAGTACATTATGAACTGCCGTAAAATGGGAATTGAAATTCTGCCACCGGATATCAACGAGGGAGAGTATCGTTTTACGCCGTATGAAGGAAATATCCGCTATGGACTTGCTGCTATCAAGGGAGTCGGCAGACCGGTTATTGATGAAATTGTCGCAGAGCGCAAGCTTGGCGGCAGATACCGCTCGTTGAAAGACTTCTGCATGCGCTTGTCCGGAAAATCGGTGAATAAACGAACTGTTGAAAGTTTTATTAAGTCGGGCGCACTTGACAGCCTGCCGGGTACCAGAAAGCAGAAAATGTATTCTTACATCAGCATTATGGATGGTGTAAATCAGGAGAAGAAAGGAACGCTTTCCGGTCAGATGTCCTTGTTTGATTTTGCTAGTCCGGAGGAACAAAAAGAGTTAGAAGTAAAAATGCCGGATGTAGGTGAATACGAAAAAGAAGAAATTTTAGGTTTTGAAAAAGAAGTGCTGGGTGTGTATATCAGTGGCCATCCGCTGGAAGAATATGTGGCAACATTAGAGAAAAATATTACACGTACGACGGCTGACTTTGAAGTGGTTGACGGCGAGACGGAGCCGAAAGTGAAAGACCAGGAGAGAGCGGTTATCGGCGGTATGATTACCGGACGAACGGTAAAAGCAACCCGTACGAATAACATGATGGCATTTCTTACGGTAGAAGATTTGTATGGAACGGTAGAAGTCATTGTCTTTCCACGCGATTATGAAAAATACCGCACACTTTTAGAGGAAGATGCAAAAGTATTTATTCAAGGCCGTGTGACTGTTGAAGAGGACAAGCCTGCGAAACTTATTTGCTCCGGTGTTGTGCCATTTGATGCCGTGGAAAAAGAACTGTGGATTCAATTTCCAACACGTGCGGATTATGAAGAAGCAGAGCAGACTTTATTTGCCATTCTTGGAAATTACGATGGCACGGAAAATGTTTATATTTATTTGTCGAAAGACCGTGCGAGAAAACTTTTGCCAAAGAGCCGGTGCACGAAAGTATGCAAAGAATTGCTGTCGGAATTGTATACTAAATTTGGCGAGGATAATGTGAAAGTCACGGAAAAGAGTATTGAAAAAAAATTCCGGGCATAGTAAAATATACATGTATGAGAAATGATAAATGAAATAGATAAAACATATAATTGGAGGAAATCGGATTATGGCGAAAAAGGTAACGACAATTGGTGTATTAACAAGTGGTGGCGATGCGCCGGGAATGAATGCTGCGATTCGTGCAGTAGTCAGAGCCGGTATTTCCAGTGGTCTGAAAGTAAAGGGTATCCGTCGTGGATATGCAGGACTTTTGGAAGAGGATATTATTGACATGGACACGATGAGCGTTACTGATATTGTTCAGCGTGGCGGCACAATTTTATTTACTTCTCGCTGTAAAGAGATGATGACACCGGAAGGCCAGCAGAAAGCTGCTGACATCTGCCGCAAACATGGCATTGATGGTATGGTTGTAATCGGTGGTGACGGTTCTTTCCGTGGAGCACAGAAACTTTCGGCAAATGGAATTAACACAATTGGTATCCCGGGAACCATTGACCTGGATATTGCCTGTACCGAATACACGATTGGATTTGATACTGCCTGCAACACGGCAATGGAAGCCATTGATAAGGTTCGTGATACTTCCGCTTCCCATGAGCGATGCAGTATCATTGAGGTAATGGGAAGAACGGCCGGACACATTGCATTATGGTGTGGTATTTCCAACGGTTCCGAGTATGTTTTGATTCCGGAGCGTGCTGAGGAAAACGATGAAGAGGAAATTATTAAAAAGATTATGTCAAAGCGTCGTATCGGAAAGAAACATCATATTATTGTAAATGCAGAAGGTGTTGGTCATTCTCATGAAATGGCAAAACGAATTGAAGCTGCAACCGGCATTGAGACGCGTGCAACGGTGATTGGGCATATCCAGCGTGGCGGAAATCCTTCTTGTCGTGACCGTGTATACGCATCAGCAATGGGAGCAAGAGCTGTTGATCTTTTATTGAAAGGTCAAACAAATCGTGTAGTTGCATATAAAAATGGCGAATTTACTGATTTTGATATTGACTATGCATTGCAGATGACAAAAGATATTGACGAGCACTTGTATAGTATGACAAAACGCCTTTCACGATAATTGGTATGGTATAGAAAAAGAACTCATAGACCATCTGGTTTATGAGTTCTTTGTGTTATGATGAATTTTTATTCTTCTTCCATGTCATCCGGAACTAATGTATCGTCTGCTTCTTCTGATTCTTCATCCGGTGAGAGTGTCACGTAGTCGCGGTCGTCATCGTCCTCATCATAAAGGTCATTGTCAAAATCGTCGTCATCGTAATCATCCAGATAATCTTTCATCAGAACATTTTTCAAGAAATACAATATACCACCTACTGCTGCTGCAACTGCAGTCAGACCAAGGAGGAATTTTACAAATTTTTTCATTTTAATATCCTTCCTTTCTTACGCATTTATTATATCCATTGCGCTAGTATTTATCCTTATTTTACGTGATAGAAGAAAAAAAGTAAAGAGTTTTTGGTGAAAGTGTATGTATTTATTTGACAAACAGCTTTTTTTTAGTCATAATAGCAATTGTAAAGAATTAATAAAACATGTATAATATTTTACATATTATGATACAATGTTTTATCAGAAGTAATGGAGGGATTCAGATGACTACGAACAAGGCAAACAAAGTATCAAAAACAACAACAGCAAAAACTGCAGCAAAGCCAGCTGTAAAACCGGTCGCTAAACCGGCAGTAAAAACAACAGCAGCTCCTGCAAAAGAAGAGCCGAAAAAAGAAGCAGTAAAGCCGGTTGCTGAGGAAGAAAAACCAGTAGCAAAAACAACGGCTGCAAAGACGGCCAGAAAGACAACAAGAAAACCGAGAAAAACAAGTAAAGCTACGATTCGCAAGACAGCAGCTACTGTTGACTCAGAAGTTTTTGTTCAGATTTACGGACAGGAATTTTCCCAGCAGGAAATTATGGAAAAAGTTGTGGCAGCATGGGAAGCAGAAGGAAAGAAAATTACATCTATTAAAAGAGCAAAATTGTATGTAAAACCGGAAGAAGGAAAAGCTTATTATGTAGTAAATGAAGGCTTGAAAAACGGTTCTACAGGTGCTGTAGATTTATAAAGATTACAAAAAGGAATCCAACGGGTTACGAGACGGGATAACGCTTCGCGTTATAGTCTCATACCCCGTTGGATTTTTTTGTTTCATAGTGGCAATAGGGGGGAGAAATATTTGTGATGATAGTTAGGCGGTAACTTTATATAAATGTGAATGGAACGGTTGCGACCAATTAAGAGCAGAAAATATAAGTTTGTATCAATGTGTATTGCCAATTTATTTGGATTCCAGTAATTCCGTAGAAAAACTTTGTGACTCGTGGGTTTGAGTACGTCGGTATGTGGCGCTGGTAGTTTCAGTGTCCATACCGCTACGCACTCAACAAACGGGAGTGCCCACGAGACGCAAAGCTTTTCTACGGAATTACGGAAAACAAAAAAAGTGCCAACACCCACTTGACGCAAACTTACACTCTCCCGCGCTTGCATTAGCAGGCGTTTTCGTGTAAAATGTCAATGACATAACTACAGACAGGAGGCATAAAAATGTTTAAAGTAAATGATAACTATTTAAAGCTGCCGGGCAGTTATCTTTTTTCTACGATTGGAAAAAAAGTAGCCGCTTACAAGGAAGCGAATCCCGACAAAGAAGTCATTAGTTTAGGAATCGGCGATGTAACACAGCCTTTGGCACCGGCGGTAATCGATGCTCTTCATAGTGCGGTAGATGAGATGAGCAAAGCAGAAACATTCCACGGTTATGCACCGGATCTTGGATATGAATTTCTGCGCCGTGCAATTGCTGATAACGATTACAAATCCCGTGGTGTTGACATTGCACTTGATGAGATTTTTGTCAGCGATGGTGCAAAAAGTGATTCCGGAAACATTGTTGATATATTTTCTCAGGACAATGTAATTGCCGTTACAGACCCGGTTTATCCGGTTTATGTTGACAGTAATGCAATGTCTGGAAAGACCGGAGAATATCTGAAAGATAAAGAGTGCTGGTCAAATGTAATTTATATGCCATGTACGGCAGAAAATAATTTTGTGCCGGAACTTCCGGAGAAGACACCGGATATTATTTACATCTGCTGTCCAAACAACCCAACGGGTACAACGCTGACAAAAGAGCAGCTTCAGAAGTGGGTTGATTATGCAAACGAAAAGAAAGCCGTTATCATTTATGACGCTGCCTATGAAGCATACATTTCTGAAACGGATGTGCCACACAGCATTTATGAGTGTGACGGCGCAAAAACCTGTGCGATTGAGATGAGAAGTTTCTCAAAAAATGCCGGATTTACCGGAACCCGTCTTGGATTTACAATTGTGCCAAAACAGCTTGTTGACAGCAATGGAACGATGCTTAACAGCCTTTGGGCAAGACGCCATGGAACAAAATTCAATGGTGCACCATACATCATTCAGCGTGCTGGTGAAGCAGTGTACAGCGAAGCAGGCAAAGCACAGACAAAAGAGCAGATTGCTTATTATATGAATAATGCCAAAGAAATCAGAAACGCACTTTCCGGTATGGGATATACTGTATTTGGCGGTGTAAATGCCCCATATATCTGGCTTCAGACACCGGATGGCATGAAATCATGGGATTTCTTTGATATGCTGTTGGAGAAAGCAAATGTAGTAGGAACACCTGGTTCCGGATTCGGACCAAGTGGAGAAGGATATTTCAGACTGACTGCTTTTGGTTCAGCTGAAAATACGAAAAAAGCATTGGAGCGAATTAAAGCTTTGTAAAAAGCAGACCGGGGAAAGGAAGATAGGTGATACGATGAAACAATCCATTCGTTTGGCACTGGTTAGTGCCCTTGCATTAGTTTTGTGCCTTGTGCCGGGAAAATATACGTTTGCCGATTCGGTGTCGGTAAAACCATTTCTCGCATTTGGTGCAGATTTATCAACGAAAGAAAAAGCGCAGGTAATGAAGCAGTTTGGAATTACAAATGAAGAACTCGCAGATTATCAGACAATCACAGTGACAAACAAGGAAGAGCATCAGTATCTGGATGAATATCTTGCTTCCAAAGTAATTGGAACGAGAGCGTTATCGTCGGTTATGATTGAAGAGGCAGATGCCGGCAGCGGAATCGAGGTAGAGACACATAATATTTCTTTCTGCAGCAAGGAAATGTATACGAATGCCCTTGTGACCGCCGGAATTTCGGATGCCAAAGTGACGGTTGCCGGACCATTTCCGATTTCCGGTACAGCTGCTTTGGTTGGTGCGATGAAGGCTTACGGTGAAATGACCGGCGAAGGAGTCGATGAGGCGAGTTCCGATGCAGCGACCAATGAGCTGGTAGCAACGAGTGAGCTGGCAAACGACATCGGTAAGGAAAAGGCTGCTCAGTTTGTGGCACTTTTGAAAGACAAAGTAGTCAGCGGCGATTTGACATCGGAAGATGAAATAAAAGACGCAATTAATGAAGCAGAAAAAGAATTGAATGTTTCCATTGATGATGAGATGAAAACCAAGATGGTTTCGTTGATGAAAAAGATTGGCGGACTGGATTTAGACCTTGGTAAAATTCAAAATCAAGCGCAGAATGTCTATGATAAAATTAAAGACATGGGAATTGATTTGGATGATGCCAAAGGAATCTGGGCGAAAATCTGTGATTTCTTTGTCATGATAGGAAATGCAATTGCTGACTTCTTCTCGAATTTGTTCTAAGTAAAATCAGGAAAAATTTAAAACTGTAATATGAAAAACTGCTGTCTTAGAAAAAATACTATGGCAGCAGTTTTTTTTGCCGTCAGGAATAGAAATATTAGTAATTTGGGTATGCTAACAAGAAAACAAGTACTGGAGGCATAGCTTTGGAAAAGGAAAAAGAAGAGTTTAAGCCCTTTGTTCCGGCGGAAAAAGAAATGAAAGAATTTAGCATAACCGCTGTGATTGTCGGTGTTTTGTTAGCCGTTGTTTTTGGTGCGGCAAATGCATACCTTGGACTCCGCGTGGGAATGACGGTGTCAGCGTCAATTCCGGCGGCAGTTGTATCGATGGGGATTTTGCGTGGTTTGCTGCGTCGCAATTCCATTTTGGAAAGTAATCTGGTGCAGACAATTGGATCGGCAGGAGAGTCATTAGCGGCAGGTGCTATTTTTACATTGCCGGCGTTGTTTTTGTGGGCAGAAGAAGGAAAGGCGGAATCCCCGGATTTGTTCACCATCACAACACTTGCTCTGTGTGGAGGTGTCCTTGGTGTGTTATTTATGGTTCCGCTTCGCAAGGCACTAATTGTAAAAGAACATGGGGTGCTGCCATATCCCGAAGGAACAGCGTGTGCAGATGTATTGTTAGCTGGTGAAGAGGGCGGAAGCGGTGCAAAAACTGTTTTCTTTGGTATGGGATTTGCCGCGCTGATTAAGTATATAGTAGATGGGATGAAAATAATTCCCGCAGCGGTTATGGTTCCGGTGCGTTCGTTGAAGACATTGTTTTCCGTGCAGGTATATCCGGCACTGATTGGCGTTGGTTATATTTGTGGAATCCGAATTGCCTCATATATGTTTGCGGGAGCGGTTCTTGGCTGGTTTGTTTTGATTCCTGCAATTGTGTCTTTTGGCGGTGAAAGCATTTTGTATCCCGGTACAGTGCCAATCACCACTCTTTATAACGAGGGCGGGGCAAGTGCTATCTGGAGTTCTTATATCCGATATATTGGAGCGGGAGCTGTGGCGGCAGGAGGCATTATTAGTCTGGTGAAAACTCTGCCACTTTTATTTTCCACTTTTTATGAAGCAGTGAAGGCAGCACGAAGTGGAAAAGAAAAAAGCGAAAAGCGAACGGAGAGAGATTTAGATATTCGGGTTGTCATTGGAGGAATTGTTCTGTTTGCATTACTCATTTGGCTTGTTCCGGCACTTCCGATTTCGTTTTCCGGGGCATGGCTTGTCATTTTATTTGGCTTTTTCTTTGCAACCGTATCTTCGCGCATGGTCGGACTGGTGGGCAGCAGCAACAATCCGGTTTCCGGTATGACGATTGCCACTTTATTACTCGTGACGGCATGGTTAAAGGCGACAAATACCATCGGTATGCCGGGGATGATAGCAGCAATTTCGATTGCCTCGGTAATTTGCATTGTGGCGGCACTTGCCGGTGATACTTCGCAGGATTTAAAAACAGGTTTTTTACTGGGGGCAACGCCGAGACGCCAGCAGATTGGCGAACTGATTGGTGTGGCGGTGTCGGCAGTTACGATTGGCGGTGTAATGATGCTTTTAAATCATGCGTGGCAGTTTGGCAGTGAGGCGTTAGCGGCACCGCAGGCAACTCTTATGAAAATGATTACCGAGGGTGTCATGGAGGGAAATCTTCCGTGGACACTGATTTTTATTGGCGTTTTTATCGGCGTGGCGGTTGAATTTATGGGCGTTCCGGTTCTTCCGGTGGCAATTGGACTGTATCTGCCGTTTGAATTATCGGCTTCGATTTTGGTGGGAGGAATTTTGCGTTATGTTTCATCTGGGAAAAAGAAAGATGACGAAGGAGGAATTTTATTTTGCTCCGGTCTGATTGCGGGGGAGGGACTGATGGGTATTGTCCTTGCTCTTTTGGCGGTCTTTGGAAAAAGTGAGAAAATTGATTTGTCCCATTGGATGGATACCGGAATTTTCGGTGCCGCGGCACTTGTGTTTGTGATTGCTGCCTGTATCCTGATTTCTGCAAGAGAAAAGAAAAAGCCTGCGGACTGATTACGCCCGCAGGTCAAAATTGTATCGTTTCATATCACCGATTGGTGCCTTGTTTGTTGCCAGAAAATCATTGACAATATCGACTTCTTTTTCTTTGAGCGAAAGTTCGGAGGTGCAGGCATAACCCTGTGCGTTAATGGCATCCTGCAAAAGTTCTACATTGCGCTCGAATAAATGAAGTGTATCTTTTTCAGAAACAAAAAAGTTTAACGAAACCGCAGTGTTTTCTTTGGCAATCCGGATATCCAAGGTGCCAAGGTGCTCCATGTCAAGGTGGAGCAGAACTTTTAAGTTATCCGGGTTCTTTTTCAAGGCTTCCTTGCGTGTCATCACATACAAATCTGCATGTGCATTTTGATTTTGCAGTTTAATCGGAAGCTGAATATAAGGAAATGTCTCATTTAGCGTTTTCATAAAGTTTAGGTTTTCTGTCATATCGGAGGCAGAAGATGAAAGTTTGCTAAAGACATCTTTGCCTAACACGGTTTGACTGAAATGAGAGAGCGTTTCCCACTCTTTTGCCATTTTCTCATATGTTTCCGTGAGCGCACCGGGCTCTTTTAGCTGTTTTGGCGAAATCGTCCAGTTGGAAAGAAACTGTCCCTTAACAAGTTTTCGAAAGGCGTCCGAGGATATAAGTTTTCCTGCCTGCCCATCGGTGAGGTTAGGAAGCATTTGTTTTATCTCGGTTAGAAAACGGCTGACCGAAAGTGTACCATCGGCAAGCTGTTTTTTTGCGGCTTCGGAAAAAGGAAGGTCACGTAACTGCTCGTGGACTGCTGCGCGTTCTTCCTCCGGGAGATAGGCACCTACTTCTTCTTTGGAAAAAGTGGGATTTTCCGGTTCCGGCGTGTTTTTTGATCCCACGGATTCGGTCAAATTGTTAATCAGATTTTTTACCCGCAAAAAAGGGGTGGAAGTTTCTGCGCCCGCTGTGCCATTGCTGCCATCTTGAACGGGATTTCCCGTGGTGTTTGCAGCTTCTTCACCGGTTTCCGGGATAGGTGCTTCTGAATTTTCCTCGGCGGATACGGCAGCGGTCTCGTTTGCCTGCTCAGTCATTTTCGGCACGGTCACACCCTCTAACGCTAAGTCTAAGAGAGCGGAAGCAGTTTCTTTTGCCAATGCAGGAACCTGATTGCCGATTGCGTGAAGCATATCACCAATCGAATCGGTGAGCGCATCCATTTTATATAATAACTGGTGTGTCTGGTTCTGATAGTTCTCAAACTGGAGAACGGACTCGTTTGTCATCGGCAGTCCCAGACATTTCATCGTGATGACGGAGTGAACGTCGGCTTCCGGGTACTGGGCACACAATTGAATGGATGCCATAATGTTTTCACGGCTGATGGACTGGCTATTGCTAAGAAGACTGCGCACCACATCCAGATTACGCGGAGAGCGTGGAAGCAGCGCTTCCTCAAGTGCCTGGGCAATGGTATCTTCCATATTTAACAAATAGGCTCCTGTAGTCGCTTTCATGTAAATGGTGTTATTTTCAAGACCGGTAATCAGAAAAGCAGCCTTTTGTCCGATGGAATACTGATTGGCATCGGGAAGCTGGCCGGTAAAGGATGATCCGTCTTCCATGGAAAGGGTAATGTCATTTCCGTGGATATCACTAATGACACCCCGCAGTGTCTGCCCCTCACGCAGGTGCAGTGTGGAATTTCCGGAGCGGTAGGTTCTTGTCTGGGAACGGATTCCCTGCGAGGAACCACCATTGTTCTGAATGGAATTACTGATAATTGGCATAGCGCTCTCCTTTCTTTTTGTGAAAACATTTTACCTTTTGACCCTAATACGATTATATGCTAAAATAAAAATGAACGCAATATTTAGGAGGAAAGACCATGAAACCATTTATGGATAGCGATTTTTTACTACAAACCGATACAGCAAAAAAACTGTACCATGATTATGCCAAACAGGTGCCGGTGTTAGATTATCATTGTCATCTCGTCCCAAAGGAAATTGCAGGGGATATACATTTTAAAAATATGACGGAGCTGTGGTTAGGAGCTGACCATTATAAGTGGCGTGTCATGCGCTCAAATGGTGTTGATGAACGCTTCATCACAGGGGATGCCTCCGATGAAGAAAAGTTCCACGCTTTTGCAAAAGCCCTGCCAAATTGTATTGGTAATCCGATGTATCACTGGTGTCACTTGGAACTACAAAGATATTTCGGCATAAATGAGACTTTATCTGAGAAGAATTGGAAAGAAATTTATGATAAATGTAATGAAATTTTGCAAAAACCGGAAATGTCTGCAAAAAATCTGATTCGTATGTCCGGTGTTACCCTCGTTTGTACGACAGATGACCCGATTGATGATTTACATTATCACGAGCAGATTGCAGCTGATTCGGATTTTGATGTGCAGGTTCTCCCGGCATGGCGTCCGGACCTTGCGATGAGTCCGGAAAAAGAAGGATTTGTTTCTTACATTCAGAAACTTGGTGAAGTAAGCGGCGTTACCATTACGGATTTTACAACGCTCAAAGAAGCACTTGTTAAACGTTTGGATTATTTCGCAGAGAGAGGCTGTGTAGTTTCTGACCACGGTTTGGATTATGCAGAGTTTTGTCCGCTTAGTGAGGAAGAAGAAAATGCACTGGTAAAGAAAAGTCTTGCCGGTGAGACTTTGACCGAAGAGGAATTAAAACAGTACCGCACAATGTGTATGCTGTTTTTGGGTGCTGAGTACAAAAAGAGAAACTGGGTTATGCAGCTTCACTATGGTGCAAAGCGCGAGAATAATGAACTGGTATTTAAGAGTGCCGGTGCCAACGCCGGAATCGACTGCATTAATCCAAAAGGATTTGTTGCTGAAGTTGCAGATTTTATGAATGCCTTAAACCGCGAGGGAAATCTTCCAAAAACAATTATTTACTCCTTAAATCCAACCGACAATGCATTGATTGGAACGATGATTGGATGTTTCCAGGGAGATGGCGTGCGCGGCAAAATCCAGCAGGGTGCTGCCTGGTGGTTCAATGACCATAAATACGGTATGGAAGAGCATATGAAGTCATTGGCTTCTTTAAGTCTTCTTGGCAATTTTGTTGGTATGCTGACGGATTCGAGAAGTTTTATTTCTTATCCGCGTCATGAGTATTTCCGCCGTATTTTATGCAATTATATCGGAAATCTTGTGGAAAATGGCGAGTATCCGGAGGATTATGACCTCTTAGGAGAAATCGTGAAAAATATTTCATATTACAATGCAGTAAATTATTTTGGCTTTGACTTAAAGTAAGAAAGGAAACAGTTTTATGTTTGAATTGGTAAAAGGAACACAGGCTGCGAGCCTTTACATTGCAAAAGAGGCGGATGATTTTGCGGGACTTTCCCACGTGGCAGAAAAAATCCAGAAAGATATTGAACTTGTCACGGGTGTGGCGCCGAAAATTTGTGATGCGATGCCGGAGGGATATTCGATAATTCCGGGTACCATTGGAAAAAATCCAGTGATTGATGAAATGATTGCAAATGGGAAATTGAATGTTTCTCAATTAGACGGAAAACGGGAGAGTTATACTATTTGTCTTGTGGACGGCGATAAACTGGTAATTGCCGGAACAGAGACGGTGGCAACTTTGCATGGTATGTATCACATTTCCGAAAAAATCGGTGTATCACCATGGGTGTACTGGGGAGATGCCATTCCACGCAAACAGGCAGAGATTGTCTGGGATGAGAGTATCGAATTTACCTCAAAAGAGCCTTCGGTTAAATTCCGTGGATTCTTTATGAATGATGAGTGGCCGTCTCTTGGCAACTTTGTCATGAATACGTTTGGTGATTTTAATGTGAAATTTTATGACCGGGTATTTGACCTTTTGCTCCGTTTAAAGGGCAATTATTTCTGGCCGGCGATGTGGTCTGCTTCTTTGTGCCTGGATGGAAGCAAAGAGGATCCACTGGCAAATGTAAAATTAGCGACAGACCTTGGGATTACGATTGGAAATTCTCATCATGAACCTTTGATGCGTTCCAGTGAGGAATGGGATAAAGTAAAGACCGATACGAACAATGTCGGTTATGGAAAAGACTGGAATTATTATACCAATGGCGAAGGCTTGTACCGTTACTGGGAAGATGGCGTAGAGAGAAACAAAGACTTTAAACATATGATTACGATTGGTATGCGTGGTGAGCGTGATACGACAATGCTTCCGGAAGGTTCCTCGATTCAGGAAAATGTGGAACTGCTTCGCAAGATTATTGCAGACCAGTTAGAGATTATTAAGGCAAAAGACTGTGATGACATGCCAAAGATGCTTGCCCTTTACAAAGAGGTAGAAGATTATTATTACGGCGGCGATGGCGTAGAAGGTTTAAAAGACTGGGCTGCGCTTGATGACACGATTCTTCTTTTGTCGGACGATAACTTTGGAAATGTGCGTACACTGCCAATCAAGGAAAACCGCGACAGAAAAGCCGGTTTTGGTCTGTATTATCATTTTGATTATCATGGTTCGCCGGTTTCCTATGAATGGGTTAATTCGACACCGCTTCCAAAAGTATGGGAGCAGCTTACCATGGCATATGAGTACGGTATTAAAGATTTGTGGATTGTCAATGTCGGAGATATCCGTCCGCAGGAACTTCCTCTTTCCTACTACATGGCACTTGCTTATGATTATGAGGGAATGGGAATCAATCATCCAAATGAAACCGATGATTTCATCCGCGGCTGGGTAGAAGAGCAGTTTGGCGGCGTTGTAGAAGATGACGATGTCAAAGAAGAAATTGTTTCTGTTTTGAAAGCATATACAAGAATGCATGGTAACCGCCGTCCGGAAGTAACATATCCGGATACCTATCATGTGACACACTACGGTGAAAGCAGTAAAATGATTCATCTCTGCCACCGCATTAAAAAGATGGCAGACGACATTGATGGCAAACTTCCGGAAGAAGCAAAGGCAAGTTATTATGGACTTGTTTATTATCCGGCAGTTGCAGGGGCAAATGTTCAGTTGATGAATCTGTATGCAGCGAAGAATCAATTTTATGCGAAGTATGGTGTGGCAGCAGCAAAAGATTATGCAGAAAAAGTAAAACAATGCATTACATATGATGAAGAACTGACAAATTATTATAATAAAGAAATGGCAGATGGCAAATGGGATGGCATGATGCTTTCGGCACACATCGGTTTTACGCATTGGAATGATGAGGACTGGAAGTACCCGGAGACCGTTCAGGGAGCTGTATCGGATGAGAATAAGCTGCTTGTTCATGCAGCCGATTCCGATTGCTTTGTATCGGAAGGGGAGGTTTCTCTTCCTGAGTTTACTTCTGTTGGTGAAGAAACATATCTGCTTCAGGCTGCAAATGCCAAAGATGCTTTGCTTGATGTGACACTTACATGCGAGGATGATTTTGTTTCGATTCGTGAATTATCCTGTGGTCCACAGTCTGTCCGTAATTTTGAGGTGTCCGTTGACTTCTCAAAACTTACCGGGACAAAAGAGTCTGAAATCCTTGTTCAGGCAGCAGGCTGTGAAGTGAAAGTAAAAGTTAAAGCAGTTGTAGTAACGGAGAAGCTGCCATCGATGACATTTGTAGAGCGCGATGGTATTGTCTCGATGGAGGCAGAACATTTTGCAGCGAATGAATCAAAGGATGGCAAGGAATGGAAATGCCTGAAAGAATATGGTAAAACCCTTTCTTCTATGAAAGTGTATCCGATGGGAACAAACTTTGACAAACCGGGCGAGGGACCAAGTCTTTCGTATTCCGTTTTGATTCGTGAGGGCGGTGAGTACACACTGCGTGTGATTACAGCACCGACGAACAGCTTGGAAGATGGACGCAATATGCGGTATGCCGTTTCTTTTGATGACGGCAGTGCGAGTGAAGTTAAGACTGTTCTTGATGAGCATTATAACATTGGTGGCGGCCACAGCCGTGCCAGAGACTGGGCAGAGGGTGTATTAAATAACTGCCACTATGGAGAAACGAAGGTAACATTGGATAAGGGCGTACATACGATTCATATCTATTGTATGGAATCTGGTCTGGTTTTGCAGAAACTTGTGCTTAGTCATGAGGGAGATGTCAAAGAATCTTACTTTGGACCGACCGAGAGTGGGGTTGTGAGATAGGATTTTGACCGTTCAGGGACAAAAAATGACCGTTCATGCCAATTTTGTGCGTGAGCGGTTATTTTGTGTTATACTTGGTTTGCTTGCAGATAGTAAAGGAGAGGAGCGGAAAAATGAAAATAAGAATTGCATGCTGTGATGACGAAAAGCAGCAGTTGGAATTATACAAAACGATGTTTACGAATATTGAAATGCGTCAGGATATTAAAATAAATTTTATATCTGATTTTTGATTATCCGCATAAACACTATACTTTCAAGCATTTTGAAATATAGGAAAGCACTCATTTTACCACGAATTTACCACGATTGAATGAGCCTTGATATGACGTAAGAATTTGAAAAGGACACCGTATAGTTTGGTGTCCTTTTACATGAAAATCATTAGTCGCTATTGATTGTTATTATACATTTTGTTAATTGTTCTTATTTCTTTTACGTTTTTTACCGAAAATCATGAGTATTGTCCGAGAGTGATTGGTCTTGCGTATGGTTAACCCTAAAGTTATGGAAATAAGACTTAGAAGCAAACTTAAGAGTGTGTTGATAGTGCATTATCTTAAAATTTTGTATAATGGTATCGTAATTTAAGACACTTCAAGAGACATTTCTTAATGAATCTGATATACTGTAAACACTACAGAAAGAAGGATTATTATTATGTCTCGAACAAGAAGAAATTTCTCTGCCAAATTCAAATCAGAATTAGTGATTGAACTGCTCAAAGGAGAAAAAGACTTAAATACAATCGCAACCGAAAACAATATTCAGCCGAATCTTCTCCGCAACTGGAAGAAGGAGTTCCTCGATAAAGCATCCGTGGTTTTTAATGACACACGAGAGGATAATCTGAAAGAAAAACTCGCTTTAGAACGCAAGGAAAAAGCTGAATATGCGAAAAAAGTTGGCCAGCTCACCATGCAGGTGGATTGGTTGAAAAAAAAATCTGAAGAAACACTTGGACCTGACTACGAGAGTAAATTTAGTCCAAAACCTTTTGAAGACTAAAGAACTTCCAGTTAAAACAGGAGCTACACTTCTTGATATCAATCGTACCAGTGTTTATTACAAGGGCATGCCCATATCTCAGGAGGAGTTGGATTGCAAATCGATCATAGATCGATTACACACGGATAATCCGGCCTGGGGAGCACGACAACTGTCTGCTCAACTGAAGAAGCGTGGGCATCAGGTTGGTCGCCGGAAAACGCGCCGTTATATGAATGAAATGGGGATTGATCCAATTTATCCAAAAATGAACCTTTCTAAACGTATGCGACAGGCTAAAGTCTGCCCGTATCTGCTACGTAACGCCGTTATCGACCGTCCAAATCAGGCATGGTCAATCGACATTACATACATCCCCATTAAGCGTGGATTTCTGTATCTGACCGCTGTGATTGACTGGTACAGCCGCTGTATCGTTGGCTGGGAAGTCGATGATACTCTGGATACCAGAATGGTCATAACTGCGTTAAAAAAGGCGTTTATAGTGGCAAAACCTGTTATCCTGAATTCAGATCAGGGCTGTCAGTTTACAAGCAATGAGTACATGAATTTCCTCAAAGAGAACCAGATCCGTCAAAGCATGGATGGTAAAAGCCGGTGGGCTGACAATATCATGATTGAACGATGGTTCCGAAGCTTCAAGTACGAGGAAGCATATCTGACCCAATATAACAATATCAGAGAAGCACGGAAGGCAATCGGTAAATATGTGCACACTTACAACTTTGAACGTTGTCATTCTGCACTCAATAATCAAACACCGGCATCCTGCTATTATCCGATTCTGTTACTGGATGATCATGCAGCCTAAGGGGGGGATTTTCTCCCCTACCCAGTTACATATATCAGTTCATTATAAAAAGCTTAGATTTTTGTCTTGACAACTGAACCACTATATTGTATAATAGGAATTGAAGTTAAATTAGATGCTAAAAATTTGTAATTAAGAAGGAGGGATTCGTCATGTTGGTATTCCAAATGCGTAATGTAGATAAAACATCTACTGTTTTGAAACAGACTAAAAACAGTGATTACGCAGATAAATAAATACGTTAGATTAATTCCTACCAGTGACTAATCTTATGACTTTTTAAACAGATAACTAAAATTACAAACAAATCGTTTAACTTCTGTATTTATTTACAGATGTAATCACTTCAGGAGTGATTACATGAACAAAAATATAAAATATTCTCAAAACTTTTTAACGAGTGAAAAAGTACTCAACCAAATAATAAAACAATTGAATTTAAAAGAAACCGATACCGTTTACGAAATTGGAACAGGTAAAGGGCATTTAACGACGAAACTGGCTAAAATAAGTAAACAGGTAACGTCTATTGAATTAGACAGTCATCTATTCAACTTATCGTCAGAAAAATTAAAACTGAATACTCGTGTCACTTTAATTCACCAAGATATTCTACAGTTTCAATTCCCTAACAAACAGAGGTATAAAATTGTTGGGAATATTCCTTACCATTTAAGCACACAAATTATTAAAAAAGTGGTTTTTGAAAGCCGTGCGTCTGACATCTATCTGATTGTTGAAGAAGGATTCTACAAGCGTACCTTGGATATTCACCGAACACTAGGGTTGCTCTTGCACACTCAAGTCTCGATTCAGCAATTGCTTAAGCTGCCAGCGGAATGCTTTCATCCTAAACCAAAAGTAAACAGTGTCTTAATAAAACTTACCCGCCATACCACAGATGTTCCAGATAAATATTGGAAGCTATATACGTACTTTGTTTCAAAATGGGTCAATCGAGAATATCGTCAACTGTTTACTGAAAATCAGTTTCATCAAGCAATGAAACACGCCAAAGTAAACAATTTAAGTACCATTACTTATGAGCAAGTATTGTCTATTTTTAATAGTTATCTATTATTTAACGGGAGGAAATAATTCTATGAGTCGCTTTTGTAAATTTGGAAAGTTACACGTTACTAAAGGGAATGTAGATAAATTATTAGGTATACTACTGACAGCTTCCAAGGAGCTAAAGCGCTCGGGACCCCATTAAGTATTTTTAAAAGCATGGTCGCAAGTTTCACTAGCAGCCATGCTTTTATTGAATCATTGTAGGACATTTTAAAGATAATTGCCCACTTTAAAATTAAACATGTGCTTAGAATCGTTCTAGGCAACACCAATAACAATCACTAATCACAAGTGATTTGTGATTAATCACTTGTGATTTACAAGGTGTAACGATATAATTAAATGGAAAACGTGCAAAATATTTACATAAACAGGAGGGAGAAACTTGGAACTAGCATTTAGAGAAAGCTTAAAAAAGATGAGAGGTACCAAATCAAAAGAAAAATTCTCCCAAGAATTAGAAATGAGTAGATCAAATTATTCATTGATTGAATCAGGAAAATCAGATCCGACATTAAAAACATTGGAACGAATTGCAGAATTGACAAACTCAACCTTAGTTATTGACTTAATTCCTAATGAATTAGAACAAGTAGAGTTGCAAATAGAAGAAGAGAAGCAATGATTGTCGTTAATATATTTAACGAAATTGTTGCTTATTTTTTTTAAAAGCGGTATACTAGATATAACGAAACAACGAACTGAATAAAGAATACAAAAAAAGAGCCACGACCAACTTATTTTCCGCCAAGAAAATAAGTTGCGAGCCTTAATTGATTACCACCAATCAATTAAAGAAGTCGAGACCCGAAATTTGGTAAAGTATTTAATTACTTTATTAATCAGATACTTAAATATCTGTAAACCCATTATATCGGGTTTTTGAGGGAATTTCAAGTCTTTAAGAAGATACCAGGCAATCAATTAAGAAAAACTTAGTTGATTGCCTTTTTTGTTGTGATTCAACTTTGATCGTAGCTTCTAACTAATTAATTTTCGTAAGAAAGGAGAACAGCTGAATGAATATCCCTTTTGTTGTAGAAACTGTGCTTCATGACGGCTTGTTAAAGTACAAATTTAAAAATAGTAAAATTCGCTCAATCACTACCAAGCCAGGTAAAAGCAAAGGGGCTATTTTTGCGTATCGCTCAAAAAAAAGCATGATTGGCGGACGTGGCGTTGTTCTGACTTCCGAAGAAGCGATTCACGAAAATCAAGATACATTTACGCATTGGACACCAAACGTTTATCGTTATGGTACGTATGCAGACGAAAACCGTTCATACACGAAAGGACATTCTGAAAACAATTTAAGACAAATCAATACCTTCTTTATTGATTTTGATATTCACACGGCAAAAGAAACTATTTCAGCAAGCGATATTTTAACAACAGCTATTGATTTAGGTTTTATGCCTACGTTAATTATCAAATCTGATAAAGGTTATCAAGCATATTTTGTTTTAGAAACGCCAGTTTATGTGACCTCAAAATCAGAATTTAAATCTGTCAAAGCAGCCAAAATAATCTCGCAAAATATCCGAGAATATTTTGGAAAGTCTTTGCCAGTTGATCTAACGTGCAATCATTTTGGGATTGCTCGTATACCAAGAACGGACAATGTAGAATTTTTTGATCCCAATTACCGTTATTCTTTCAAAGAATGGCAAGATTGGTCTTTCAAACAAACAGATAATAAGGGCTTTACTCGTTCAAGTCTAACGGTTTTAAGCGGTACAGAAGGCAAAAAACAAGTAGATGAACCCTGGTTTAATCTCTTATTGCACGAAACGAAATTTTCAGGAGAAAAGGGTTTAATAGGGCGTAATAACGTCATGTTTACCCTCTCTTTAGCCTACTTTAGTTCAGGCTATTCAATCGAAACGTGCGAATATAATATGTTTGAGTTTAATAATCGATTAGATCAACCCTTAGAAGAAAAAGAAGTGATTAAACTTGTTAGAAGTGCCTATTCAGAAAACTATCAAGGGGCTAATAGGGAATACATTACCATTCTTTGCAAAGCTTGGGTATCAAGTGATTTAACCAGTAAAGATTTATTTGTCCGTCAAGGGTGGTTTAAATTCAAGAAAAAAAGAAGTGAACGTCAACGTGTTCATTTGTCAGAATGGAAAGAAGATTTAATGGCTTATATTAGCGAAAAAAGTGATGTATACAAGCCTTATTTGGTGACGACTAAAAAAGAGATTAGAGAAGCGCTAGGCATTCCTGAGCGGACATTAGATAAATTGCTGAAGGTACTGAAGGCGAATCAGGAAATTTTCTTTAAGATTAAACCAGGAAGAAATGGTGGCATTCAACTTGCTAGTGTTAAATCATTGTTGCTATCGATCATTAAAGTAAAAAAAGAAGAAAAAGAAAGCTATATAAAGGCGCTGTCAGAGTTTTTTGACTTAGAACATACATTCATTCAAGAGACTTTAAACAAGCTAGCAGAACGCCCAAAAACGGACACACAACTCGATTTGTTTAGCTATGATACAGGCTGAAAATAGATAAAGTCCGTATAATTGTGTAAAAGTAAAAAGGCCATATAACAGTCCTTTTACGGTACAATGTTTTTAACGACAAAAACATACCCAGGAGGACTTTTACATGACCCAAGTACATTTTA
>NZ_QTVH01000003.1:0-192871 GCF_003435975.1 Clostridium sp. AF36-4
GAACATAACATACATAAAATTAATATCATTGAAATTATTTTAATTTTTTTCATGGATACCCTCCTTAAATTTAATATTCATATATAATAACCCTCAACAAAATCATTTTTGGACAAAAAATCACATTTTTTATAAAATTTTTTTCAGCTAATTTTCTGGTGTAACGCTTTTGGCCACTTTCAGCAATTCTTCTGCCGAAATATTCCCGACACCTGTCACCGTAAATACATATTCATCCGTTGCCCATATAATTGTCTTTTTCTTCTTCTTATTATTTAATTGTCCCTTCCAACCATTAATTGTTACTTCCTTTCTGCTTGCATTTTCTGAATCAATTGATATTGTTCCTCCCATTGTGCTTTGTCCAAATGTCAAAAACTGTTTTTTATTCTTGGCATAATACATATCGTATGTCCAATTTTCCTTAAGACAGCCTTCTTCCCACTTTGAATACCCATCTGGTATATATGCCGGACTATAATATGTCTCAATTTCATCGGGTGGCATTTGAGCCACCGACTCAGCCATGCGAATCATCTCATCCCGTTCCACTGCTGCTTTTGTTGACAACTGAAATACATACTCCTCTGTTACAAATCTTAAAATGCTTTCTTTTCCTTCGTATCCATACTGTCCTTTATATCCATTAATGGCAAGAATCTCCTGATCTGCCAACTCTAAATCAGCAGTCGTTTTCTCTGTTTTAATCAATTGCTCAAAGCAGATACGCTGCTTCTCCTTTTTGTAAACTATTTTATAGGACTGTGTCTGCCAATCTTCGCCATGCTCTTGAAATCCTTCTGCAATATATGTCAGATGGTATCTTCGCTCGATCTTTGCCGGGATGTTTTCTTTTTCTTTTGGGGATGCAGTCTGCACAGGATTTTCTACATTAAAATGAAAATCATCTTCATTTTTACCTAAATTCACATCCCAGTTTACTATTGCCTGACGGACTTTTTCCATCGCATATGTAGAAACAGCACCTACAAGCGATACGATAAGAATAGCCGCCGCAATTCTTGACCACTTTTCCCAACGCTTTTTTTTATGCGCCAGCCTGTGTATCTTTTTCTGATCCATTCTTTTTTGGGAGGTTTCAATCCGTTGCTCTATCTTTTTATCTTCGCAGATTTTCAACAATAAATTTAGTTCTTCTTCCCTAACTTCTTTTAATGCCTGACGCAATTCCTCTGTGCTAATCTTCATAAGTCACCCCCATATCTGCCAGTCTATCCTGCAACATTTTTTTGCCTCGTTTCAATCTTTTATATATACTCTGCTCTTTCATCTCTAATATATCAGCAATTTCCTTTGGTGTACACTCATCAATTAGAGCCAAAAACAGACAATCCCGGTATCGCTCTGGCAGATCACGTATGGCCATTTTAACTAGTTCTTGGACTGTTTTAGTTTCATTTGCTCTTTCTGGTGATGCCTCAATACGGACATCCTCTAGCGTAGCCAAAAGTTCTTCAACCTGTATTCCTTTCTTCTTCCTTAGCATATTTAGAGCCAGCCTCTTAGTTATAATAACCACAAAATTTTTTGTTTTTGGACTAGATGGATCAGAAACTTTTGAAATATTTTTATCAATACGAATAAATGCCTCCTGCAAAACATCTTCTGTATCTTCAAAATTTTGTAAAATACTATAGGAGACTTTGTACATAAGTTTATAATACAGCTCATAAATCTGGTTAAATTTATCATCCGATGCCATATAAAACCTCCTAATATATAAGAGTAGGGGTTCAGTACCCAACAGCCAGTTGGCATTTCCCCCTCTCATTGTTTAAGCACCCTTTATTATTCTGATTAAAAATTATAACATACGGATATATATCTTTCAATGTACACCAAATCTTGAAAAATGCGAAGCAATTTGCCCCGCATTTCATTACACTGTCTATTAGTTTATCTGTTCCATTCATCTTTATCTGCCTTATAAACAGGGCAACTATCCCTTGCACGTTCTGGTGTGTTCATATCCTCAACGAAACTCTCCACCGCCTTCATATACACCTCTGCCTGTCCCAGCGTGCATATCCGGTTCTCCAGTGTAATCTCGTCCCTTATTTCCAAAACATTTATGGCTTGTTCCGTCTGCACATTCCATAAGTACCACAATGAATGTTTATGCCCATGCCACCAGAGAGGCGAAACGGACTTCCGCAAGGCTTTTGGATAAGGTGGTGGGCGGTAATTAAAAAAGTTTCCCTTGTTTTGGTCTTATGAGGGCAAAAACAAGGGAAAACAGTTGGTTTGATGATGTAATGGGTTTGACAGATTGCATAAAATGGGGATTTGGGTAAGGAATGTTAGTTTAATAAAAATTATATGTTATGGTTTGTATCAAACAATTTATGTTAGTTTTTCAGGGTTCCAACAATTCACAAAGAAAAGATTTACGTCTCATGGGTACGAATGCGCGGGTATCAGGCTATGCGTATTTTGCATGCCGATACCCCTGCGTATTCGTCTTAGCGGGAGCGCCCATGAGACATAAACTTTTCTTTGTGAATTGTGGAAACTGAAATAAGCATCCATAAATATTTATCACAAACTATATCAACTGTATCTTACACTAATTCATAGCAGTGTCGAGAAGAATTATATTTCTAACTGCTTCTACTGAGTCAGCAACAAAGTCAGCTCCGGCCTCTTCCAGTTCTTCTCTACTGCCGTAACCAAATAATACACCGGCGCAATCGATTCCGTTTTTCTTTGCCCCGATGATGTCATGGGAGCGGTCGCCGACCATAAGAACTTTCTTATTATTATATTCTGCCGGAATCTGTTTTAGAGCGTAAGAAATAACTTCTGCTTTGTCTGTGCGGGTTCCGTCCATATTAGCCCCGGCGATATAGTAAAAATAGTTGCTCAATTCATAATAATCGAGAATTTTTTTCGCATAAATCTCTGGTTTTGAAGTGGCAACGAGACAGAGAACACCCTGTTTTGTTAAATCACGAAGGAGCTGTTTTATTCCCGGATATACTTCATTTTCGAACATTCCCTTTTCTTCATAATATTCTCTGTAATAGGAAACGGCCTGCATGGCCTGTTCCCTTGAAAAAGAATAAAATTTCTCATAAGACTCGTGCAGTGGCGGTCCAATAAAACGATAAAGAGATTCCCGTGGCTGTCCTTCAATTCCATATTTTTTCAGAGAATACATCACCGAATTGGTTATTCCGAGTCCGGGATTTGTCAATGTTCCATCTAAATCAAATAGTACAATGGGATATCTCACTTTTTTATCTCCTTCTTCCAAAGTTTTGTCATTTCTTCCACAACCTCACGAATCGATTTTCCTTCGCAGTCTACTACATAATCAGCATATTTTTCGTATAACGGTTTTCTTTCCTCATATAAATCCAGTAAAGTCTGTCCTTTGCGGATAGAAACGCCGCGCTCCGACAAATCTCCAAGACGATTTTTCAGCTCCTCATAAGATAATTTCAAATAAAAAACCGCACCGATTTCATGCAGATGCTGCATAGCTTCCTTTCCATACACTGCACTTCCGCCGGTTGCAATAATTGTTCTTTTCACATCAATAGATGCGTTTACTTGATTTTCTATCTCATTAAATCCGTCAAGTCCTTCTTTTTCAATAATTTCATGAAGAATGCACCCCTCTCTCTCCTGAATCACCAAATCAGAGTCAAGAAAAGAGAGGCCTAATCTTTTTGCAAGTACAACACCAACTGTACTTTTTCCCGCTCCCGGCATACCAATCAGTACAATATTTTCTTTCATCTACCGTATCTCCTCCTGAAAAAATCATTATCCGCGCCAGATTGAAAAGGCGGTATAAGCTAAATACATTACGATCATGGTAAAGCCCTCTGCCCGGTTAATCCGCTTTCCTGTAATTACAAAACCAAATGCAATCAAACTTACTGCAAGCAATACACACAAATCCACGAAAGAAGCCATTGAAATCGCAATCGGATGTATGGCACTGGAAACTCCTAAAATCAACAAAAGATTAAAAATATTGGAGCCAACCACATTGCCGACAGCCATTCCGGTCTCACCTTTGGATGCCGCAACAATTGATGTCACAAGTTCCGGCAGGCTTGTCCCAATTGCAACAATCGTTAAACCGACTAATGTTTCACTCATGCCCCACGCTAGTGCAATATTTTTTGCATGAATTACCACAAGCTGTCCTCCAATAATAATTGCTGCAAGACCAAATATAATATAAAGAAGGCATTGCCACATCGGCATCTTTTTTGCCTCATCATTGTCTGTTTCTTTATTCTTTTTTGCGAGATAAATCGTATACGCAAGATACAATACAAACAACGCAATTAAGATAATTCCATTCCATCGGTACAGCACACCGCCGGATGCATTCATATTTCGATAATCCGGCACTTTACCGACAAAAAACAGATTACCGGCAAGAATCAACAAAATAAGCGTTGCCACCAAAGAAATCGGATAATCTCTCTTCTTAATTCCGGAATCTACCGGCAGGGCTTTCATCATCGCACAAATACCAAGCACCATCAAAAGATTAAAAATATTCGATCCAACCACATTGCTGACTGCAATCGCATTGGAACCGGAAATTCCCGCTGATACACTGACCGCAAGTTCCGGTGCACTCGTTCCCATCGCCACAATCGTAAGTCCGATAATGACACCGGGCACTTTAAAAATCCGTGCCACTCCGGCACTTCCGTCGACAAAGGCATCTGCCCCTTTAAGCAGCAAGACAAATCCAATCACCAGTAACAAAAGGTCTAACCACATTTTCATTTTCATTCCTCCATTCTTTTTCCTGCCACCATAAAGTCTCAGCCAAGTAAGTTTAGCTTATGCCACAATAAAAGCGAGACTTTACCGCAACACAAATAAAACACTGTGCCACAATAAAAGTCTCGCTTCGTAGAATATGTACCGGAGTCAGGCTATCTTTTTTTGATACCCGCTCGTGTATTGACGATATCATATTACGTTTAAAAAAACGCAAGCTACTCCCCTTTATTCGTAGTTTATCAAACTATAGCATAATTATACGAGAAACGCAACATTTTTTTATTTTTTACCAGCTTCCGCCGCCACCACCGCCGGAACCACCGCCGGAAAATCCGCCGCCGCTACTGGAACTTGGTGTCGAAGTCATACTCGTCATCGCCGTAGACATGGTCGAAGACATAAAATGACTAAACATAATATAATCAAATGCGCGGTCATCCTCGCTCGAATACCAATTCGGTGCTGACATCGTAAGAGACTCAAATTTCTTCATCCACTTACTCGACACGTCAAGGACATAAGTATACGGAAGTATATCATAAAAATACTCCGGATTTTCTTCCACAAGAGCCTCTAGTTTATCCTTTTCTGCTGTAATCAGGAAATTGCGGAAACCTAAAATTCGTCCAAGGATTTCTGTGCCATACGGTGTTCGTTTAGACAAGAAATCATGGAAGAACATTGCCACACAAGAAGCTCCCAAAGCAATAAAGTAGGAAATCCGGTACAATGGGTCAACACACTGCATTGCCGAGTTCATAAAGAAATAATATGCAACTGCCGCACCTGCTAACAATCCCAAAAAGATACCGATTCTAGGCAGTATTTTCCCTTTTCGAAATAGGAAAAAGGAACCTAACATCACGGCAACACCAATGCCAAGTGGAACCAAAAGTCCAAATATTGTGGAATACTCATAATTTTTGACCGGATAAAAACCGGCAAAAAGACAAGCTAATATCGACAGCATCCACAAAATCCAGCCCTTATTAATGGAATTCGCATAAAAAAGTTTCTCTTTGTTTTCCCTGGAATTCACTTCCGATTTAATCGAATTAATCGTTTTATAGAAGGAATCTTCCAAATCAATTTTGTCAACACGATCAAAAGAACTAAACAAACCGTCCATAAAGAGTTTCTCTGCCTTATTCATGCCATTATACTCTAATCTCTTAATCAGCGTAAAATCTTTTTTATTTGGTCCCTGATGAATTTCAATATAGCCTTTTTGTGCCAAATCAACAATCATAGAAACGACATCTTTTGAAGACACATATCCCCGATAGGCAAATGCAAGTTCCACACTATTTAAGCCATCCGGCGGATAAAATTCAACCGTTTCAACAACCTGGTCATCACGGCCGAAAACAAACCAAAGAAGAAATGCCACAATCACAGCTAATGCAGCAAAAACAATTCCTACATATGCCATCCACGGTGTATGTTTTACCTTTATAAAATAACCTTCCGGCAATGAAAGACGGACATTCACGCCTTCTCCGGCGCCAAGGGCAACGCTCGTATCCAGCTCACCATAAATCGTGTTTCCATCAATCCCATAATACAAACCATCCAACTTTGATTCACCGTAGGAACCATAAGACATTCCAAGGTTATTTTCATCAAAAGTTTCAGGCATCTCAATGGAAAATGATACATTGGAAATGGTAGTCTCCCATCCCGTACCAATTACATTAAAATAAAACTCGTCCTCATTTGGCAGCACATCATTCCCCATCACATAATTATAGGAAATATTATATTCATATTTGCCTGTAATTTCTACGTCTTCATCACCAAGGCGAACATGCAGATTATTACCTTCTCTGGAAGATTCATATTCCTCGTCTCCGCAGTCAAGGTTCTCCACTCTTGCCACAATGCGGTTCGAACTGCCATCTTCACGCTTTACATCATTAACAAGTGGAATATCACGGTATATACCATGACTTTTTGACTTAAAATTTACTTCTATATGCTCTTTTATTTGATAGGTGTTATCCTTTGTCACCTTCATATTTACCTCATATTTATCAATGGTAAAATTTGCCGCCTTCGCATTCATTGGAGCAGCAAAGAAAAGGGAAAGAACAATAAAAACACCTGCAAGCAGAAAACTTTTTATTTTCAATCGAATTTCACCTTCACATTCTGGCGCTCTGCCTGGCTCTCAACCTCAAACATCGGTTTCTTCTCAAAGTGGAACATACCGGCAATAATATTTGTCGGAATCGTCTGTACCGACATATTATAACGTTTTACCGTACCGTTATAATATTTTCTGGAATTGGCAATATCCTCTTCCACTGCCTCCAACTGATTGCTCAAATTCATAAAGTTCTGGTTTGCTTTCAAATCCGGATAAGATTCTGCCAACGCCATAATGTTAGGTATTACGCTGGAAATAGCAGCTCCACTCTCAATTTTCTGTTCTTCAGTCATACTGTCGTAATTGCTTCCTCTCTTTTCAATAACAGCAATCAGAGTTTCACTTTCATGTTTTGCATAACCTTTTACAGTTTCTACCAGATTTGGTATCAAATCAAAACGCTTTTTTAAATAAACATCCATCGTAGCAAATGCCTCTTCGACATTTACTTTCTGTTTCACAAGTTTGTTGTAACTACTGATTACAAAAATAATTAAAAGTAATACAACAGCACCAATAATAATTCCTACTAACATGTTATCCCTCTTTCTCCGGTTTTTCCGGGGTTATTATAAATCTATTTTAAAGTACAGTATCATCCATTAACACTGCACGAATTTCTTCCTCCGATACGCATCTTGCGTACGTTTCTTCTCCAAATGTCATGACATCGCCGATTCCTTTTTGGAAAACAAAGCGAAGTCTGCCATCTCTTACTTTTTTGTCCGTGTACAATTTTTTCACTAATTCTTCACGGTCAATGTACTCTGGAATTCGAACCGGAAGTCCCACTGCCTGCTGAAGTGTAATCACCCGTTCACACTCTTTTTTTGACAGATAGCCGGATCGATATCCAAGCAAAACCTGCGCCGTCATACCAATTGACAATGCCTCACCATGCAAAAGCCGGTAATCACTCACAGTCTCAATGGCACGCCCTACCGTATGTCCGAGATTAAGAATCTCACGAAGATTATTCTCCTTTTCATCTTTCATCACGACTTCATACTTGACCTTACAGTTATGCTCGGAAATGTATGTACAGGCTTCTTTGTCGCAGGAAAGAATATCCTGCCAGTGTTCTTCTAAATAAGTAAACAATTCATAATCCGCAAGACAAGCATGCTTAATCGTCTCCGCAAGTCCATTGATTAAATGACGTTTCGGAAGTGTCTTCCACGCATCAATATCCACATAGACTTTCTTCGGCTGATAAATCAAACCAATCAGATTCGTAGCCAAATCGGTATCCACCGCTGTCTTTCCACCAATTGAAGCATCTGCCGCAGCAAGAAGCGTCGTTGCATAATGAATCACCGGCACACCTCTGCCAAACGTTCCAGCCAAGAAACCGGCCAAATCCGTCACGACACCACCACCGACTGCAATGACACAACAGTCACGGCGGTACCCCTTCGCCAACATGGCATCCTCAATCTCTTCTTTTGTCTTTCTTACTTTACTTTTTTCTCCCGCCGCAAATACAAATAAATCTCCCTGATATCCGGCTGCAAGGATTTTCTCTAAAACCGGCCTGCCATAAACTTCATCCACATTCGAATCTGTAATCACAGCAAACTTCTTTTTATTTCCAACAAGACCTTCTTTTATGTCCTGAATCATATCATCTATCAGTCCACAGCCAATCTGAACATCATAAGAGTCATCTACCACTTTTTTCAGTGCAACATGAAAATTACTCATATGTCATTTTCTCCTTTGTCATATTCATATTTAGTATACCGTATCTTACCTTTTAGCGCAACTAATCTTATCGCATTTCTTGACATTATTCACAAGAAATGATACCATTTCATAGAATAAGAAAATGATAGAAAAGGCGTCGTTTGCCTATTTCAAAAACATGCGTTAAAGGAGATATTTACTATGTGCGGAATTATTGGATATGTAGGTCTTGATGATGCAAAAAAAGAACTGTTAAAAGGCTTACAGGCATTGGAATATCGTGGCTATGACAGTGCAGGTATTGCTTACTGCCAGCCAAACGGAATAAAAACAATCAAAACGGTAGGAAAAGTATCTTGTTTAAAAGATAAAGTTGCCAAAGAGGCTGCGGATGATGTAACCACCTGCGGTATCGGCCACACCCGCTGGGCAACACATGGTGGCGTATCGGATACAAACTCCCATCCTCACACTGCCGGAAAAGTTACTTTGATTCATAACGGAATCATTGAAAATTACAAGGAATTACAGGAAGAACTTGCTGCAAAGGGAAAAGAACCAATCTCCCAGACCGATACAGAAATCGCCGCAATGGTAATTGATGACTGTTATACCGGTGACCCGGAAGCTGCTATTCGTAAAGCCATTTCAAAACTGGTTGGTGCCTATGGTTTTTGTATTATTTTTTCCGATATCCCGGAAACCATCTATGCGGTAAGAAACGGCAGTCCTTTAGTTGCCGCTCATACAGACCGTGGCTCTATCATCGCTTCTGATATGGTTGCTTTGGTCAGCCACACAAAACATTATTTCGTATTAAAGGAAGGTCATATTGCGAAGTTAACAAAAGATGAAATCATTGTAAAAGACGAAAATGGGGAAGTGTACGGACCTTATATCCATCACATCAGCTGGGATATGGCTTCCGCAAAAAAAGGCGGTTATGATTATTTCATGATGAAAGAAATCCACGAACAGCCGGAAGCACTCCGCAACACCATTCGTCCTCGTATGGTAAACGGACTTCCTGATTTTTCTGCAGACGGTGTTGGCGATGAGCTTTTCACTGATGTCAGCCGAATTGTTATTACTGCCTGTGGTACGGCAATGCATTCCGGACTGATGGGCAAAAACATGATTGAACGTCTCTGCCGCATTCCGGTTACCGTTGATATTGCTTCGGAGTTCCGCTATCAGAATCCGATTATTGATGAACATACCTTGCTAATCACCGTTTCACAGTCCGGCGAAACCGCAGACACACTTGCTGCTCTCCGTCTGGCAAAAGAACGTGGTGCCAAAACACTTTCTGTTGTAAATGTAAAAGGTTCTTCCATTGCCCGCGAAAGTGATTATGTACTTTATACTCATGCCGGTCCGGAAATCGCAGTTGCCAGTACAAAAGCATACAGTGTTCAGGTTGCTGTTATGTACTTGATTGCTTTCCGCTTTGCATTGGTAAACGGAAAGATTTCAGAAAAAGACGCTGCTGGCCTCATGACAACCATGATAGATACGGTTGACAAAGTGGAGGATGCCCTTACTTACGACCAGCAGACGGAGCGCATTGCCAAGCGTCTGACATCCGCTACGGACATCTTTTTCCTTGGCCGCGGATTAGATTACGCATTATCCTGTGAAGGTTCGTTGAAGTTAAAAGAAATCAGTTATATTCATTCGGAGGCTTACGCTGCCGGTGAATTGAAACACGGAACAATTTCATTGATTACGGATAATGTTCCGGTTATCGCTTTGGCAACACAGCCGGATGTTTATGCAAAAATTATTTCTAATGTACAGGAAGTACGCTCCCGTGGTGCGAAAGTTATCCTGATTACCGGTGCTGACGCCAGTGTCGATGCCGCTTTATGTGATTATCACATTGTTTTACCGGAGACAGACCCACTGTTTGCACCATTTGTAGCTACTGTCATTTTACAGTATCTCGCTTACTATGTATCCGTTGAAAAAGGTCTTAATGTTGACCAGCCACGTAACTTAGCAAAGAGTGTTACTGTTGAATAACATTTAATAAATGAAAATACAAAAACCGGTGAGAACAAAAACGCTTTCGTCATGTTTCTCACCGGTTTATTATTTTTTATCTGCTAATCTTTTATTTACTCGACACTGATGTTCTCGCCCTTTAAACCATTGAATGCTCCTTCAATCTTAGCATCTTCATGAGCAATGAGCCATTTGTTTCTTGCTACAAGCAATGGGTCTTCTTTTGCTCCTTCCGGTTTTACTTCCAAATCCAAGTTTGTGTCTTTTGGAAGAACAACAACACATCGGAAGTTATTTCCATCTACACTGCAAGGTGCATAATGAAGTGTTGTCGCATAAACTTCTGCTACTGTTCCTTTTGGAAGAAGAAATGCTTCAATTTTCGATGTATCATATGTATAATCATCTTCAATATCCTGCTCGCTTCCAATCAAAAGAATCAAGTCGGTGCAGGCAACATTTACTTCGGATGAACGATGATACTCAACAGCATTCAATAAATGATTATTTCCGTTGCAGTAACCAATCTGAATTGGAAGTCCGCCATACAAACTATCGGTAAATGCTTTCATGACTGGCAATTTTTCAATCTCTTTATCGGATGGGATATAAATAACCGCATCGTCGGGACATTCTGTCTTTTCCATCGCCGTCATCAACTCAGCCACATCATACTCTCCGGTCAATATTCTTCCGTATTTGCGAAAACTTTTGTCTGTTACTTTTTGAATTTGAATACTCATTAAAAAATACCTCCTAAATCGATTGTTTTTCTCAATTATAACGACTTATCGAAAGGATGTCAATAAAATGACCTGCAAGATTTTTCTTGTCACAATATTATCTTTTTGTTATAATTATTACAATATATGCAAGGAGATATTATAGGCTATGACAACACAACAGATTCAATGTATTATTACTTTAGCTGAAGAAGGCAGTTTTTCAAAAGCAGCAAAAAAACTTTTTGTCACACAGCCTTCTATTAGTCAGCTTATTAAAAATATGGAAATGCAGCTTGGTGCGCCGTTGTTCGACCGCTCTTCTTCTCCAATTCAGCTAACTCCTATCGGACAGGCCTACTACGATGCAGCCAAAAAAATCTTATCGACGGAGCGCGAATTAGAAAACCGTATTTCCGATATTAACAACTTAAAAACCGGTTCTTTGACGATTGGTACTACACCTTTTCGTGGCTCCTGTATGCTTCCAAAAAGTTTTGCCGCTTTTTCGAAGAAATTCCCGGATGTAAAATTAGATGTCATCACAGAAAGCGTGAAAGAACTTCAAAATCTTCTCCTGTCCGGAGAAATTGATGTCTGCATTGAGGCAACAGACTTTGATACTGAATTATTTTACACGGAAGACCTTGCAACCGAACATTATTATTTAGCAGTAAGCAAAGAAAATCCGTTTAATGAGACACATAAAGAACAACAACTTAAAACATCCGATATTGTTTCGGATTCTTCCGCTTTGTATAACAATAAAGAAATTTCATTAAGCGACTGTTTGAATGAATCTTTCATTGTTCTTGACACAAAAAATAATGATCCGGATATTACTGTAGATTTGTTCCAGCATATGAAACAGATTCCACAAATCAACCTGCGATGCTACAACATCGAAACGATGTTTCACTGGGTAAATTCTAATTTAGGAATGGGTATTATCCCGGATACGCTGATTCGTTTTGGAAACTTTGAGAATCATCCGATTTACTACAAAATCAAAGAGCCAAAGGGCTGCTTTGGCATTACGGAAAAAAAGATTGTGGTTGCCTATAGTAAAAAACACTTTTTAACACAGACAGCCCCAATCTACATCGACTTACTGAAACAACTGATTGGTCAGGGAACTTGGAAATTCTAATACTAACATCCAATCATCAGCCGCAGGTGAAATTGTGAGTAATCCCAATTTGCCGGCGGCTTTCCTTTTCCTGCATAAATAACAAGATGATACGTTTCTTCGCTGCCATCTCCCCCTACGTAATGACATACGGGATTTCCCCAAGCCATACTCGCATAAGCATCCGCTCCACACACTTTCTGACCGTCCAGCATAAATACCAAGCCCGCCTCATTTTTGATACTGTCCTGCCAAAACTCCATAAGCATCATTTTCATGGTAATTTCAGTATCCAATATTACATCACCCGGTTTGGTATCAACCATTTTTTCAGACAAATCCATAATATAGGAATTTCGGAATGCTCCTAAAAATGCGGGGGTTTCCGGATAATAATCTTCCATCACATTTTCTTTTTGTTCTTTCTCCTGAAATAAATTTAACAGCTCAGAAGTAATTATCTCATGTCCAAGTGGTGTCGGATGCACATAATCCAAACCATATTCTTCCCAGGTCAATTCCCCTTTTTGAATCTTGTCCGTAATAGTTTTCCCAATATCAACAACCGGTAAATGATAATGAGAAGCCACTCTTTCCATTGCTCCCCTTGTACAATGACCCTGGTCATTGCAAAACAAAAGAATAACTACATGCGCACCTGCCTGAATTAACTGGCTGCAAATGCCTTCCGTAGACTCCCATAAATAACGGTCTCCGGTATCATTCATCGCATAATCCAAAAAAACAAGGTCCGGTTTTTCCTCAATTAATTTTTTAACCTTATATAAACCATTTGAAGACATTGTCCCGGACTGTCCATAGCGAAGAACCGAAACTTTTCGCCCATTACTAAGCCTCTCTTCAATTTTTTGTTCAAAGAGAGAAACAAAACAAAGTTCTCTTTTTACCCGCTCTCCCTTTGATAAAGAGCCTCCTAAAAATGCCACCTTAAGTTCTTTTCCTTTTGTTTTTTGTAACACATCACTTATGTAATTTACAGCGTCCATGTACATGAATTCCTCTCTTATTTTTTCCACCATTTTGCAATCCATTTACCGGATTTTGATAAGTTTTTATAGCTTATCTTATCTGTTTTTCCGCATTTCGATTGAATGAGTGCGGAAGTTTCATTCTTATTTGAAATGTTCCATGCAATATGTCCAATTTTATATTTTTTAAGAAGTTTCATCCATTTTGACGCACTTTTTTTGTCGATTCCACCATTTCCCGAAGCATCACAAATGCTAAACTCCGATACTAACATAGGAAGCCCCGACTGATAAGCACTTTTACATTTATTACGCAAAAAATCCGTATGCGTTGCCGCATAAAAATGAAGCGAATACACAATGTTTTTCTCTTTCAGCGGACTCTTTGCCACCACATCAACATCCTGCGACCAAGTCGGAGTTCCCACAATAATGATATTTTTCTTGTCATATTTTCTTATTTTTTTAATTGCTTTTTTTGCATAAGGCTTAATATCCTTTGCCCAGGTTACATTTCCGTTTGGCTCATTACATATCTCGTATAATATATTATTTTGCTTACCATATTTTTTTGCATACCGGGTAAAAAACTGAAAGGCCCGTTTCTGACTAGTCTTAGGATTTCCGTCACTTAATATATGCCAATCAAGGACAACATACATGCCTAGTTCCGTGGCATATCGAATTCCCTCATCCACTTTCTGATATAAAGATTTCGAATAGCCAGCCCCTTTATCACTATATAAAGCGAGACGAATCGTGTTCACTCCCATCTTTTTAAAACTCTGAAAGCAGCTCTTATTTACATACTGAGGAAACCACGCAATACCATGCGTGCTAACCCCTTTTAACTGAACTTTTTTCCCAGCTTTATTAACAATGTTGGTTCCAGACACCTTTAGCTGTCCCCATTTTTGAACCGGTGTCGCTGCTTTTGTATTTGCACTCATAAAAAGGAAAACAAAACAAATACCAAAAGTAAGAAGCCATAACGGTCTTTTTTTCATACAATCTCCTCCATTACTCCATCACAAATTCATCTTCAATTTTATAACATGTTCCATCGATTTCAACCCATACCGGCATCTTAGATGGATTGTAAATACGTTTGCCATCTGCGGAAAATACAAGATTTTCATACGCATTTACGTAATCATAAATTTCGCCGTTTGTCGCATACCAGACATCATCCTGTTTTGCTACTTTCTCCATAAAACGGTCCATGCGCTCCCAGTTGTTATTTCTCTCAAATTCAAACGTATGTCCCCACACATAGAACAAAAGTGGTCTTTCTACGTTTTGTTTCGAAACAAACTCGTCTGCCAAATCAAACAAAGCTTCATCATCATGATGACATGTCGGATTCCAAGCAAGCCAATTCTCTGGCAAGTCAAAATTTTCTGTACTCTCAACCGTACGGCAGTAAGTAATTCCGCATTGTTTTAAAACATCAATTAAAGTATCGTCGTACCATCCATACGGATACGCCATCCCCCGTATGATTTTTCCATACAAACTTTCTAGAGATTTGCGGCACAAAATCGTGTCTTCCGCCATTTCAAGCGGAGTTAATGAGGTCATATATTTATGCTCATTACCATGGTTTGCCACTTCTACAAGCGGATGTTCATACATTTCTTTGGCTTTCTTTTTCGTAACCAAACGATAAGTTTCCCCCTCCGGATAAGTCGTTCCCTCTTTTGCAAACCATCCGGGAATCAAGTTAAAAGTAGCCTTCATCTGATACTTTTCAAGTAGCTCAATCAAATCTGCATCTTCTTCCATGCAGTCATCATAACTAAGTGTCACTGATTTTTTCTTTCCCTCCGGGAAACGCATAAATCTCTTATTCATCAACAATCTCTCCTCTCATACGGCGTGCTGCCGCTAAAAAAACTCCTTGATTCATGTAAATAAACAACCATTTGGAATAACCGTAATTTTTGCATATTTCTATATCATTTTCATCCACGACGCAATTTCGTTCGGAATCAATTAAAATTTCCTTTCCATCCGGCATCTTCTCACTATAAAAAATATAGTCACAAAATCGAAATACAATCTCTGCCTTTGTCTGCTCTTCTTCCCTCAAATCCGGACAAACCGAAGCAATAAAATTGCGAAGATAATAAGCATCTTCTTCCTGATTGTTTTCTTCTATTGCAAAACTTTTCCTGCCCTGCAGAGTCTGTATAAGCTTATTGTCATTGGCATCATTTTTCATGATTTTGTAAGAATCTGCCTTTCCACGCACACCAGCCAGTGCATCATAAAACGCATAGGAAATTGTCTGTCGGACATTATGTTCTTCACGAAACATACTCTCATACATTGCATCAAACACTGCCCCCAGCACTTTAACACTCATTGCCTCCATCTGCGCCTCCGGCGTAAACCGCATAAAGAAATTGGTCCGGTTTCTCCACATATAATAATTGATAAAGGTATTTTCCTTCTTTGTATTCGCCCCCATTTGATGTAGCGCTTTTGCCTCTGCCAACGTAACAACACGGTATCCTGCCAATTTTATACGATATCCCCATTCCATATCATCCCAGTATATAAAATTATCTTCCGGCATAATCCCGACACCTTTTTGTTTCACTGTATCTGCCCGTACCATAACGGCACAGGTTGCCACCGTGTCACATTCAATCACATCAGGCAAACTGCCATCTTCCGGCATGTCCGCTCCAATCGTTTTTGCCGTGCAGTTGTCAAAATCAATGAGTAGTCCACTCTGCTGAATATAATCCGACATCTGTGTGTGGTAAACACGACATCCAGCCATACCGGTATCTGTATGCTCTTCCATGTAATGATATAAAACAGAAAGTGCATTTTCATCCACGGCTGCATCATCATCTAAGCACATAAAATAAGAATACCCTTTATCCCTGACGATTCGTAATCCGGTATTAAATCCACCGGAGCCACCAAGGTTTTCTTTATTTTCAATTACGGTAATCCGGTTTCCATATGCCTTTTTTAATGCCTCTGCACTTCCATCAGACGATGCATTATCCACAACATAAATATCAAAATTCTTCTCTTTGCTTTCTAAAACACTCTGTACGCATTGCAGTACAAAGTCCTTTTTGTTGTAGTTACAAATTACAACACCTATTGGATTCATCTTTTCACCCCCCAGTCCTATTTATTTTACCATAAGTGAATACAAATGAAAACTATTCTTTTTCTCCAAGTTTGTGTCAAGTGTTCGTTGGCACTTTTTTTGTTTTCCGTAATTCCGTAGAAAAGCTTTGCGTCTCGTGGGCACTCCCGTTTAACAAACGCGTAAGGGTATGGGCATGCAAAATACGCAAGCCTCATACCCACGTGTTTGTACCCACGAGTCACAAAGTTTTTCTACGGAATTACCGGAATCCAAAGGAACTGGCAGCGAACATTTGTCACACACTTTTTGCTCTAACACCTTGAAAGCAACTTACGCCCATGAAAAAGCCGATAAAACAAAGCCAAACGCACCAAATTCCGGTACCCAAAAAAGCGAAAAACGCCACCTCTAATAAAAGGAGCGTTTTACGCCAAAAATTATTTTATACAATTCTTTTTTTCTGCATACTGCATTCTTCCTATTATTTTTTGCTTGAATTTTCCATACAAGCTTAGAGATTCCGGGAAATTTTAAACTACCTTTTTTTCATTACCTCTTCTTCATTACCCCTCTTGCTCCGCTTTCTTTTCTGCATTCAATACAACGGTGCTGTTTCCATTTACAGTAAAGTTTCCGGATACTTTGTAATCTCCCAAAGAATTCGAAAGACGATACTCTTTAAATGTTCCTTCGGTGCTTTCCTCAACTTTTCCATAAGCGGTAATGTCATTATCACTGGAATCATAATCATATGTTACTACTTCATAACTTCCAGCCGGCAGATATACAAACATGGAATGATCCGCATCATAACTGTCATCATAATCAGAGACGCGGTATGTTACTCCATAGGAACTAATCACATTCAGATGCGATACAGAATATCCGGCTGCTCCGGCAATATTCGTTGCAATATTTACCTTGTATACCGGAAGTTTAAAGTTTTTCACTGCATTTGCATAGAACATATTTCCAACCGAATAATCATAGGCATTACCACCGTAATATCTATCTCCGGTATAGGTATAATAGTCACCCGGCAATGTTCTGGCTACATATGTTCCGTCTTTTTCTGTCCTTACATAGAATGAACCATATCTTCCATACTCATCTGCTTTAGTAAAACCGGTCACATAACCGTATTTAACAGGCTGACCTGCCGCATCTACAACCTTACCAGATATGGTAACACCGGCAACAAAATTAAAGGTAACCGCATCACTTGCTTTCAATGATTCATTATTGTCATCCTTCACCATTACATCAAATCTGTAGGTTCCCGGATTAATTGCAACCAGATTGTAGTCTTTGTCATAACGCAGTTCAGACAAGCTTTTTCCGTTATATGTCACGTCATATGAGTAGTCTCCGCTTCCTCCGGCTACATGTACTTTTGCGCGGATATCCGAAGAATAAATATTAAAACCACTTTCTTCATTTTGAATTGTTTTTGGGTCATTCGGACGATATGCCAATTCCGTTGAAACAGGCTCCGTTACAGTAACAATCTGAGTATCAGAACCTACAACAAAGATAATTTTCTTTGTAAATACGGTTCCCTTTTCATCATATCCACTCAAAACAGCCGTCGTTCCACGCTCGATATTAGCAAATTTACCTCGTACTAAAACCTTTGTCTTATCCTCACTAAAATATGCTTTCAAGCCTGATGGAAGTCCTGTCAGAGAAGTATACGTAATCGCCCCTACGGCATTGGAATTGCCAATTTCAAAATTGTCGCTGTAGCGGTCTTTTCTGTCTTTATTGAATTCGACATAATAAACCTCTGTATTTCCTGCATCTCCATATCCTGAAATATTGTCAATATAGATTTCAACCGATTTATTCGTTGCCAGAGCAGAAATTGTCACTTTCAAATAATCTGTCGCATATACCTGCTCTTTTAATGTAATATCATAAATCTTCTGATCATTTGTTGTCACGCTTTCCACATGCTTGGTTAAATATTTCGTAGATGAAACACCGGAACGGGTCTGAACCTGAAAATCAGCTGCGGATAATGCTTTTTTCCCAGTCAGAATAACACGAATCACATTTTTTCTCACTGCTGAAACACTCGCAATTCCAGCACCGACTTTAACGGTAACACTAGCCTTTTTCTTACTTCCGTCAACCGCCGATGCCGTAATTTTTGCAGAACCTTCCCGAAGTCCTTTAACAACGCCTTTTGATGTCACAGCAGCCACTTTTTTGTTGGAACTTGTCCAAACAACTTTCTTGTAAACATTTTTCTTAGGTGTTACTTTTGCTGTCAGTTTTTTTGTTCCGCCCGCCGACAAAACAAAATTCTTGCTGTTAATTTTTACCTTTTTAACAGCCGCTTTTTTTACATAAACTTTTAATACGGTTTTCTTTTTCTTGTTCTTCTTTGATGTAATCGTGATTTTTGTTTTTCCCGCTTTTACACCCTTTACAACACCTTTTGCTGATACCGTAGCAATCTTTTTGTTTGCCGATTTATAAGTGACTTTTTTATTTGCTTTCTTATTCGGTTTTACCTTTACGGTCGTTGTAATTTTAACTTTTTTACCTTTTGCCACATATACTTTTTTTCCTGATGGTGCGGATGCTGTCACTTTCTTTACACTGGCTTTTTTCGCCTGAGCATCACTTGCGTTACATACAACTGCTGTTGAAAGTGCTGCAGCAAAACTTAACGCGCCAATAAATGCTTTTGTTAATCTTCTATTCATTTAATATCCTCCCTAATAAAATTTCATTTCCCGGAATCTCTAAACTTGTATTTTCCCTTGTTACCGCTTTCTGTTACTCCTCCCTCCGTGGCATAATTACAAGATTATGATAATTATAACATCGTTTTGATAGATAGGCAAATGTTTCTCAACTCCTACCATGGAAGACGTCCATCAAATTTATCATGTTCTTTCTTTTTGACCGGTTTTGTCGTTGGTTTCGGAGTCGTTTTTACTACAATCTTACGCTTTGGACCTTTTCCTATCGTAAGCACCTGCGTATAACTTTGATCGCAAAACAAGACTTTTTTACTATGTATTTTTTGCGAAACCACCTTGCCTTTATTTTTTTTAGAACTTATTTTCCATCGAACTTTTATTTTTAAGTTTGCACTAAGGGTATGCAGTTTTTTTATTGCTTTGCTCTGTTTTAAACCTATGACATTACACATTCTGTATGTCTGCCTTGTTGGTATAGGGCTTGGTGCATAAGTTTTATTAACCGGTTTGGTGGTGGTTATTACACGAGCGGATGGTGATTTTTCAGTTGTTGTATCCTCTTTCTCAAAAGAACTGCATTGCGCTATCGCAGTAGCGGCACATGCTGCAAGCAGACAGACGATGCCACCATACTTAACCCATTTACCAGTAGATTTCCCATTCGAATACAATGCCGCACACAATTCATCCATAGAAGAATATCTTTTTTTTGCATCTACCGCCATCCCCCTCATAATCACCTGTTCTTTATAGCGCTTCAAACCAATATCCTTAAAACGCCAAAGCGGTACAACCTGGTCACGAATCAATCTCTTCACCGACTCATCCGGTCTTATACCAGTAAGCATAAAATACATTGTTGCACAAGCCCCATAAACATCGGTATAGGCACCCTTGTGAGATTTCTCTACATACTGTTCCTCTGCCGAATAACCTCGCTTAAAAAAGACTGTCATGGTCTTATTATCTTGTGTTTCCGAAAATCTGGCTGCGCCAAAATCAATCAACACACCTTTGTTGTCCGTTGTTAATACAATATTATCCGGTGAAATGTCTCTATGTAGCAATCCTTCTTTATGGATTTCCCCTACCGAGTAAAGAATCGGTTTCATAATCGCTAACACATGCTCCGGCTCCATCGGTCCCTGACTCTCCACAAACTGTTTCACATTTTGACCTTTAATCCGCTCCATCACCATATAAGCCGTTTGATTTTCATAGAAAAAATCTTTTACCATAACTATGCTGTCCAGAGAGTCAAAACGAGCCAATATCCTTGCTTCATTTATAAATTTTTCCAATCCGATAGAAAATAACTCACCAGAGCGACCTTTGTAGACGACGACTTTTTTCTCACCACTCATTCTCATTGCAAAACGACGCGGGAAAAACTCCTTAATAGACACCTGCTGTTGAAGCACCTTATCATATCCCAAATAGACAATTCCCATGCCGCCCTCATCAATCACATCTAAAATTTCATATTTTTTATTTAGGACTGTACCTTTTTTTAGCCAATAGCCTTCATATTCACTCATCATCACCATTCTCCGCATCCAAATATTGTTCCAAAACATCTGCTAAAGAATACATTTCATCCTTTTGAAAACATCCACATAACACCCCATCCAATTCATATTTTTCTTCTTCTACAGGGGCCATCTTGCAAGCATTTAAAATATGATTTGCAAAATCGACAAACTCTTTTTTTGCCTTTTTTGCATCATAATTTTCACTCTCCATACGTCTTGCATAACGTTTTTGCGATAAACATAATATAAGCGGCAGAATATCCTGTCTTGTTATCAATGAACATCTTCGTTGTTGTTCTTTTATCAATTTATCCCGATTCTCAAGATTAGGAGTTACGATTAATTTCATTAACTTTTCCTTTTGTACACCAACATTAAGCAAATCGGATAAATACTTATCATCCATAAGTCGCACTTCACTGCGAACCCGTCTTTTGTTATCCAATTTCATTCGCTGTTTCAAATCCGTATACATCTCCGCTAAAAGTTCTGTATTTGAATTTAATGAAATATTTGAAATTTCTACCAACTCAAAAATCGTCTCTTTTAATTGTTTTGAAAGGTTATCATTTTTTTTACAATACTTGCTATTTAAATACCGCGGAATCGTTTTCTTTCGATTTTCAGGATTCATATGCCACTTTTCTTCCCAAAATTCAAAAGAAGTTTCCGCAAGTAAGGTTTCTAAATAATCCTTGGCATCCATTTTTATTTCTGAAATAATTTCTTCCTTAATTGTTCTAAAATAATCCAAAACAGTTTTACTATATCCTTTAAAATCTTCGCTTTTCTCTAACATCCACTGCAAAAAATCATCCGCATCCAATTCACAGTTTTTACCGTATTCTTCCCAAATATCATTCGTACAATTATGTTGTCTGATGGAAAGATCGCCTGGCAGAGACTTTTCAAAACAATCTATCATCTTTATGCAATCATCATATGTCATCTGGTGATAGAATCCATACAAAAAAATCATCTCACGATAATCATTGATCTGAAAATCAGGTTCGCGCATTACATAAACAAACAACTCTTCCATTTCTTTAACGGAAAGCCGCAAATCAAAACCAATTTTAAATAATCCTTCACGATTCGGTCTCTTAATTCCACCTATTCCAAACCACTTTTTTATCGTTTGCGTTGCCGCAATTCGTTTTCCATCTTTTGTTGTTAATTTTAAAAATTTTCGATATGCCTGATAACATTCATCATCTGAAAAATGTTTTTTTTCACTATTTAGCATTTTTTTCATCAAGAAATCATCAAGCCGATTACATCTTTTTGTTTGCATCATATTAATTCACCTTTTATAATTTAATTTTATAAGCCTTGGACCATGGACTTTTTTTATTGTTCCCTGAATAAGTTCTTGTTTTTATGTAGACAATATGCCCTGAACTTGTATAAAGGAAACGATACCGTCCTTTATTCTTCCTAATCATCCTCTTCTTAAATTTCAGTTTTTTATATTTTTTTTGCTCACCCATATAAATATCTGCATACTTTCCTTCATACTTCAAAAACTTGATTTCCAAATAACGTTTTCCCATTTTCGTCTGCTTTTTTTTCACAACAATTTGTGGTTGATTATAAGCATATGTTTTTGCCTCAACTATTTTGGCATACTTCTTTTTGCCCTTCCCCTGAAAAAAAACCGGAATAACTTTATAATAATACGTATTTTTTTTCTTTACAAAACGATCCAGATATGTATGTTTATCTCCTAAAACACTTCCAACTTTTTGATATGTTCCTTTCAAACTACTGCTTCGGAACACCTCATACTTCACAGCACCGGTAAAAGATTTCCATACCAATTTTATCTTATTGCTGCTAGTACAACTTGCCGTCACTCTATCTACCTTGCTTTTTTCAAATGAAAACGAGGGTACTTGTGTCGGTGTCTGCACTGGTGTCTGCGTTGGTGCTTGTGTCGGTGCTTGTGTTGGCTCTTGTGTTGGCGCTTGTGTCGGTGCTTGTGTCGGCTCTTGTGTTGGCGCTTGTGTTGGCGCTTGTGTTGGCGTCTGTGTTGGCGTCTGTGTTGGCGTCTGTGTTGGCGTCTGTGTTGGCGTCTGTGTTGGCATCTGCGTTTCTTCAGCGTTATTCCCATCCGGAAAATACTCCCGTTGATCCACTTTTTCCTCCCATTCAAGAATCCGGTACGAATATGCTGACAATATATCTCTATTTCTCCATGAGCAAATGATATTTTGCGTATCTCCCGGCTTTAATTCATGGAACCATTCACCATACTCCTTTCCAAGCAAATTTCCATCTTTATCGTAAAAAGCAATCAATGGTTTTGTTGGACGCTGAGAACGTTTTGATTCATTTTTCATTCGAATCACCGTCGACAATTGACCATTTATTAAATCTGTCTTTACATCGTCAAATGACCACCATCTGCTATGATCCGAAAAACTTTTATACATATCCGGTGAATTGTTTGATAAACCAGAAGCATCTGAACCTGAAAACCAATTATATTTTTTTATAAATTCTTTTTTCTCCGGCAAAGGCTCTGTTATTGGGAAAGGATTTGTATCCTGCCAAATTTCATCACTAAAATAAGTGTTTTTATCTTCCGGATTTTTACTTGCCCAATTTGTCGCACACCAATCATATGCATATAGCGCATGATCCAATGTTGCCGATGCTATAAGTTCTACTGTCTGCCCTGGTTTTGTTGGTTGCAGAATGCCTCCATAAGTAATGATTTCTTTTCCCTCTTTATTGACAAAATACAAATCAAATACAACCATTGGTAATTCCTTGTTTGTAACATTTGTAACGTTCGCTGTAATATTAATTTGTTTGTTTCGATACAAAACCACCATATCTTCAAATTTGAATCCTCCCATGATTCTGGAACGAATTATGTTGGGCGAGCAATTCATCCATGTATCCTCTGCGATTTTCTCCACCCAGTCTACACGTCTTTGGTAATCATAATATGTTGACGGTAAATCTTTTATTTTATCACTTTTTTCTCCCTTTTCTGATATGTAATTCACAAACCAGCTTTTTGCAAATATGGCAGTATCTTCATCATAAACACTTGTCGTCCAATTCATCGCCATGTTAGTAGAAATCCATGATTCACCGCTTAATAATTCACCTATTTCAGCAATAAAACAATTGTACATGTAATCATTATACCCATTCGATACCCCTATTGAAATTTTTAAATTTTCATAATCCTTTTTTGAATGATTAACAACCTTAACCTTCATCCTGGTCACACCATTTACTCGCTGCAAAGTCATGGGGGTTATTTCTATCTCATCATAAGATTTCATCTGATACATTTCCAAACTGCGATTTACTAATTTCTCTCCATCCCAATCTACCCAATCACAAAGATATTTCCAATCGTTTTCAAAATTGTCATCCGATGCCTTCACAGGCTGTGAGAGCATAAGTGCAGAAATAACTGATAAAATCAGGATTATTGATAGTTGTTTCTTTTTTTTAATACTCATGGCACACCTCTTTACTACGTTATTTGAATCCATTTGCAATTTTTTTGCACTCATTCTTTATGATATTATATACATTAGTTTTAATTTTTGTCAATTTGCCGACTGTATATATTTCACCACTAATATTCTCCTGAGCAACATATTCCATACTAATAAGCATAACATAAACCACCAATATATTTTTTCCTAATTTTTAACGCAAGAAGAGGCGCCACTCTTGCGAGTAACGCCTCAGTTGATTTTATGTAAAATAGTTTTATTAGTGGGTTAGTTTGGCTTTTCGTGAAATTCCTTTTAACCTAAGTAGCTTTTTATATGCCTTTATCTTATTTTTTGGCACTTTAATCTTTGCTTTTTTTGAAATACCATAAAATGCTTTTGACCCAATTGCGGTACTTGTTAGTTTTGTTGATTTTATTACTATCCGTTTCAAATTCTTACATTTATAAAATGCCCTTTTCCCAATTACCTTTATGTTTTCTCCAATAGAGACATATTTAAAATTGATACATTTAGAGAAAGCATATTTTGAAATTGCTACCACATCATATTTTTTCCCTTTAATGAAAATAGTTTTCGGTATAACTACTTTGGTAATAGCACTATTAATTGGTTTTTCATAAGCAACTGTATTTTTTGTTAATATCTTATATGTTGTTCCATTCAAATCCTTAAAAAAAGCATCTGACAATATAGTATTTTCATCAGAATTTGTTTTAGGCTCTAATGTATGTACCGGTACAATAGGCGTTGGTGTAGACATATTCGGCGTTTGTGTTGGTTCTGCTGTTGCCGTAGGTTCTGCCGTTGCCGTAGGTTCTGCCGTTGCTGTCGGTTCTACCGTTGTGGTCGTTGCCGTAGGTTCTGCCGTTTGTTTTGGTACAACTGCAGTTGCTGTTGCCGTAGGCTTCGGTATTAACATTGGAATCGTCTTCTGTGGGATCAGTACTACACCACAAATACCACAGTGCGTTCCTTCCGTCAAACCTTCCCGTTTGTCTGTTGCTTCTATTGCATTGTCAAAGACAATTTTATGTCCTGTTTTCGCCACCACTTCTTTTTCTATTTTATTGCAGAAAGAACATTGTTTTATATTATAGCCATCCGTTACACAAGATGCTTTAACTGTTTCTATATTCTTCCATTGATGAGAACATTTTACAATTTTAAAGCGTTGATCCATGGTTGTAATAAGTTGGCGAATTACTATATTAGTTGTATCTAAAGAAGCATAATCAGCCAATGTCATAACCTTATTTTCACTACTTAACGGTGAGAAATAATAACATCCACCTCCCGCTTCATACAATCGCCATTTTTGTCCGTTTACACTACTAGCCATTCCTGTACAAACATTTTGATTATCTGAATTTTTTTCATTCTCTACCTCTAGTACTTTTTCATTACACTGTGATGTAATAATATAACAACCATCACTCATTTGCTTAAACTTCCAAAACATCCCCGCATTTTTTTCATCCGCTTTGCTTATTGCATTACCACTATTCTTATCAACCGATATAATCCTTGAATCCCATTCACTTTCTATTTTAGCATAAAACTCATCTCCTAAATTCACACTTTTTCGTTCACTTAGTTTTTTATCATCCACGATAACAAAACCTTGGGCTGAAGACGCATTAAAAGTATATATCTGTATATTGGCATTATCTGCCTGATTATATCCATCCAAATCAAGGACACACGATTTGCTGCATTTTGGTCTCAGCCAATATTGTCCATATTCAGCTCTATATATATACCATTTTTGTGCATCCGAAGTATTTGGCTCATAAACTTGAACATTTGTTTTAGATGCAGACTTAGCACCATATACATCCAAGCATTTTCCATTCAATTTATTACTAATTCTATATGTACCATCACTATTTTTAATAAAACGCCATCGCTGTGAACTGCTTTTTGTATCTGCCTTACTTACAACATTATCTCCCGTATCAGAAGCAGAAATTACTTTGTTGCGTGAACTTATCATTATGTAAGCTGTAAAATCATCACCCAAATCTACCGGTTCATATTCTGTAATATCCTTAGCATCGATCGAAACCGGATTGATTGGAGCAGATACTTGATTACCTTTTTTATCATAGGCATAAATATGAGTATAATATACACCTTTCTTATTTCCCAAATCTAATACGCTAACTCGACAACTTGCCTTATTCCCAGATATTTTACCATCAAACCACTTTGCATTATTACCTGTTTGCTCACGTAACCAAGATGGAAATTTGACACTGGTAACGCCCTTATTATCTGACACTGTGCAAGTAACTGTATATCCTGTAGTTGTTATATCCGATACTTGTATATTTGAAATTGTCGGCTTTTGTGTATCATTACTTATATATACATTCTTTTGTTGTAATAATGTATTTTGTCCGGAGCCTATGTTAATTCCATATACATATACTGTCTGATTTCCTGTTTTCGTGGTACTTAGCGTTGCAGAATATCCGTGATTTCCCGTTATCCCATATGCTTTGTTTACATCGGCTCTATACTGATTCGCTTGAATTGCAAATCCTTCTGCACCACTTGACCCCGCAGGACCTCCAATATACACATGAACTGCAATTGAACGGCTTGAATCATCTCCATCAAATGCCCATCCCGCCACTCGAATCTCATTCATTTTATCAACAACACTATCTAGTACTCCTACCGGATTTTTAATTGTAGCCTTTCGAGTTAAATACTGTAGACTGCAGAAACCACTTATACCATTCCAACTAACATGTGCCCAAGCTCCATCTGCTTTACTTACATAAACCGTTTGGCCTTTTGGTATTGATGCAACCGAAGAATAACCGGAACCATGACCGCTCCTCATTGTCAACGGCATACTGCTTGTAGACACATAATACTCCCCTGCATAAGATGTCGAACAATTACATCCTGAACTTACAGTATGACCTGCATATCGATATACTGACATCCCAGAATTTTCATTGTAAAATGTTGAAAACGATTTATAATAATGTTTTACTGTGTTTCTTCCATCTGTATTTGCATCAAAAATTTCAATTGTACTATTTGATTGATTTATCCCAACAACAATCAGCGAATGTGGTCCTCCACTTTTTCTTCTTTTTAGCTGTACATAATCTCCCGGTGCTGCTTTTCTCAGCAAATTACTCATGCTGTCTAAGGAACATCCTGGTGCTACTGTTCCTATAACATTAATGTCTTTAGCCGGCGAATTAAATTTATACTCTGTCCCTTTCGAATATGAGCCCACTGTTCCACTACGAGAAAACACAGAGTTGAAAACAAAGTGTGCAAAGGAATAACACTGCGCCCCATAAGAAGACGGCCAGCTGTTTTTATTCTCATACTGTGAGATCAATGAATTCAATTTACTGCTTACCTGACTTGTTGATATGGCGTAGCATACTGATTTTGTAGTACACACAACCGTTACAAATAACAATGCGATCAAGGTCACTTTAACAAATTTGTTTTTCATAATATCAGCCTCCTTATAAAATAAGAAAAAACTCTAGTTTCAAATAATTCATGTTTATTTTTTTATTTTCATACTCCTTCTATACCCGACCTTAGTCCTAAATATTTTTTTATATGGTTTTAAACTCTTTTTCGGAATCTTAATCCTAGCTCTCTTATTAATTCCTCTTATTGCCTTGATTCCAACCGATTTCAACTTTGTAGAAAGTATCACTATTTTTTTTAATTTAGTGCATTGATAAAATGCTTTCTTACCAATTGTAGTTATATTCCCGCCTATAGTTATTTTTTTCAAATACTTATATCTACACAACACTCTTGCACTTATAGCTGTTATTTTAAACAATTTACCATTAATCTTGATATAATTATCAATTTTTAACGATTTAAACTTCCTATCACTCCTTCTTTTCTTTACTTTAATCAAAATAACTTCCCCAGCACCAGCAGCATCTACTTTCGTAACTTTGTATTTCATTTTCTTTCGCGTTACGATATCACCCACTTTAATATCTGTATTCTTTTTCATTTTCTGATGCTCTTTCTTCATGGCATTGCTGGTAGATATTTGAGACGATAAAGCTTTATGTTTCACAGTCGGTGCCTCTGTAAATTCCGGTTTTACAGTTGGTTTTACAGTTGGTTCTACTGTTGGTTCTACTGTTGGTTCTACTGTCGGTTCTACTGTCGGTTCTACTGTCGGCAATGGTGTTGGTGTGCTTGCTGCCTCCTCTTGTATTTTCTTAACAGTTACGGATATTTCTTTTTGAATATCGTTGGACTCTATTGCTCTTGCATATATATTGGCCTGTCCTACCCCTTTAGCGTAAATAACTCCATTTTTAACAGTCACAATATTTTCATCCGAAGAACGCCACTTAACATCTTTATTTGTTGCATTCTTAGGCAACACACTGATTCGCGCAACTTGATATTCACCAACATTCATATTAATTGAATTCGACTTTATCATCAAACTTTTAACGGCAATATAATCATTTGTTTTCTGTTCAACAAACTTACATACTGTATTCTCTCCGTTTTTTCGTATAGCATAAGTCGATTCATTATCTATTTTACTGGTAGTTTCAACAACATCTCCTTTTGCAACATATTCTTTGTCAAAACTGTAAACCACACATTCCCCCTCTTGGTTTGTAGACATCTGCCAATCTACCAATCCATCAGATATAGCGGTTGCCTTAATAATAAGTTCTTCATCTGTACTTTGGCATATAACCTTTGCATATTCACCACTGTATGGCTGATATACAACTGCAAATCTCCCATATTCATTTGTCGTATCACTTTCAATTCCATCGCGTAATACCTCAATTATTTTCCCGTCTTTTGTACTTATCTCAACATCTACAGGACAATTAATTACCGACTTCTTATTATACATAATTGACTTTGGTACAGAATATTTATCAGAAAATTCAAATTTTCTTGTGTTTAACTGTGATAATGTATCATTTACCACTTCCTCTTTCATATCATAGTTAAATGTTTTCACCTTTTCAAATAGAAACATTTTTATGGTGTTCATCTTTAAGTATTGTTGTTCCCCCTGATACCTTAAAGCCCAAAGCATTGTATAATCTTCAAAAAATTCCCACGCATTAGCAGCTGTTTTTGCACTCTGAAATTTTGTTTTATCCTCTTTTAGCTTAAGACTATATAGAGTTGCAAGTTCTGCATATCCTTGTGTATACGCTGCCTGTTTCACAAAATCGCCTGTGTCAACTACGATATTTGAAATGAAAGTTGCCAATTTAAGCGTTCCTACTGCCTCTAAAAACAGTTCACCACCTTCACCTATAAATTCTCTAAATACGGTCTCATCAATTTTCATTATTCCCTTTTCTAAACTAATGCAATTTGACAATATACTTTTAAGTTTATTCATATAGCCATTCTTAATTTCATTTAGCAACGAATACGCTGCCAACCGCATTTCAAATGATACATCCTTATTTTCATATATAGTAGTCAAAAAATTGCTATATGTCTTATATGTTTCCATTTCCTTTGATAAATTTAGTATTCCAAGGATATCATTCGCGGTCGCACCAGTAAAAGAAATGATATTTGAAGCATAACCAAGAGCTTCTGAAAAAAGTTCACCATCTAGATTTATCACATTCTTTTCTTTTGGTACGACATATTTTTTTATGAACTCTGCCTGAAATTCCTTCAATTTCGATTCTGAATCACAAACTAAAATTTGATTCATCAAACTTTCCATTTCTTCCGTTTCAACAATATTATTGAGTTTCAGCAGATTCTTAAAATACTTAGCAGTTTTATTTGCATTTTCAAAAACTTCAACTTTGGGAACATCATGACACATAAACTGCCTAAGCATCTCTTTATTTTTCTTTACCCCCGGATAGTCATTTTCTGAATATGTACTTACATCTGCATAATCAAACACTTCACCATTTAAAATCAATCCATCCGCATACAAAAGTCCTCTTGCACCAGTAGCCGAATCTGAATATAACCATTCCCAAAAATTAAACGCACAATATACTTCATTTGTCGTTAAATACCTATAACTATTCCGGTGTGATGTTGTATTACTTAAATATTCAATTCCTTCTTTGGCGTCCACTAAACCATTCGTTCTAAAAAAATCATTTAATTGCTTAAACTTCAACTCTGCGGAATAGCCCGAGTTCATAATCTTATCATATTGCGTATATATGTCATCGGATGTGTATTTTTTTACCTGTTCGACCATATAGTCGTCCACAACCGTATCGTCTGCTTCATACTCTTCTTCTGTTTGCCATAATAAGGCTGGAAACTCCGTCCCCATCTTCCATACATTATTAAAATCAAAGCCACCGTAATTACCTTTATCCTTCATCTGAGTGACCGACAAACCCTTTCCCGCACTATTTTTTTCAGTATACTCTGCATTTATGTAATAATTATCTGTAAAACTTGAATTTGCCGTTACTGTTATAATTCCACCTGTTTTTTTCCCGTTTATACTTCCTCCATTATATGACTTCTTTATAGTAGTAGGTCCTGCACCATAACTACCTTGATGCCGGTATGCTCCCGCAATTCCACCTGCATACCCCTCTGACAATATATTTCCAGAGTTATAGCAGTTCAATACATTTGTATTACCACCTACACATGCATATGATATACCGATAATTCCTCCAGCATAGCCATTGTCATTTGCTGAATTAATTTGAGTTTTATTAAAACACTCTGACATTTGACATATTGATTCAAATTTAGGATAAGCATATCCAATAATTCCCCCAACATACATAGCACCAGAAACATCATTTTTGTTTTCACATTTCTCTATGGTGATTTTTCCGCCGTCATCACCAACTTGTTTTCCAACAATCCCTCCCACTGAACCGGAACTATACTCTTCTCCCTTCAATTTTCCGTAATTTGCGCAATTGCTAATCTCTGTATCATTAAAATCCTGTGATGCACAGCCCACAATTCCTCCCAGTGATTTTCCACCTACAATTTCAGCATAGTTATTGCAATTTGTTATTGATATTTTATTGACATTAGTACTGCTTGATGATACTCCAGCAATACCTCCAACCTCCCCACATCCAGTTGCGTAAATTTTTCCATAAAAGTTACAATTATCTATAGTTGACGATGATCTACTTGGAGGTGCATAACTTGGATAATAACTTGACGACCATATTCGTGCATACGCTACTATGCCTCCCACATAATCTGCCTTTTCAGAACATATAAGCGATTTTTTTACCGTGACATTTTTTATTACTGCCCCCTCACATTCTCCAAAAAGTCCATTATGTTTGTTAGAATTACAATACATCCCATATATAGTATTATTTCCTCCATCATAGTCGCCATAAAAATACGGAATAGCCGACCAAACATTCAAAGTATCTTTCACATTTTCCCATTCAGAATAGTTTTTTATGTCATTCAACCAAATATCACATGTTTGCTTAAAATATTTTCCATAATAATTTTTTTTGCTATCATTTTCAGATATTGCCGCAACACCTGCAAGTTCAGCAGCCGATGATATTAAATATGGCGATTCTTTTGTTCCATCCCCTTCCCAATCGGTATCAATTGTTCCATCCCATATTTCATGTTTATTTTCTGCAGCATATGCTTTGACCAGTCTGCTTTTTATGTTAATCATATCTCCCGATGATAAAATCATTGCACATATTAATAGACTGCAAAGCATTTTCTTAATAATCATTTTTTTTCTCATAGCTATTCTCCTTCCTATTCTGTCAAGCCCAAATCTACTGATTTTACTGGCTTTGACGATTTTTATTTACCTCAAAACAAAAGCTTACAGTGATGGATATCGTAGTATCATGTACCGAATAGCTGATAAATGGGGTTAATTAATAAAACATCCTCTTTCTTTGCTTTATTAAGGCTATTTTCCCTCTGTTCAACTATGATGATGAACCTTCCGTGTCTAATGGCATCGTGTGCCAACTTCCTTCGTACCATCTACCATACACTGAGTGCCGGCCAAGCTCCTAGACGGGGGCATGCCCCACGGATAATACCGATGCCGGCTACAGCTCTTGTTTTTTGTTTGATTGTTACTGGCCTGCATTCAACTGTCTTGGTACTGATCTGCTCAGTGGACGCTACGCCGCCACAGCCTCCTGTTGGTCTTTTGTGAGTGCAGTCCGTTTTGGACTCCATCATTTACGGGTTTCTGTTCCAGAACCCTGTCCAGCCTCCGATTCTTTCCATCAGCTGCTCGACAGAGTTCTGGATTATTTTTCCTGTTCTTTGTTTCCTATGCTGCCATTGATGCCTGTAATGCCATTCGTTACGTTCTTCTTAACGCCTGCCTTCCTTTAATCCGTTTTGACATAACCTTTGCAACTTACTATGCAAAGAAACGTGCAGAAGGCAAAAAACACAGGGTAGCTATTACTCATGTAGCAAAGAAACTGATCAGAGTCATCTATGCATTGGAGAGGCAGGATGTAGACTTTAACGTTCAGAAGCTTCGCTAATATCTGCTCTACATACATTTATCTGTCCCATCTGAAATACGATGTATTCAAATGGTCTGTTAAAGTTACCCTTTTTACAAGTATAATTTTTTTCAAAAACCTCTTGACTATTTATAGTTTGTCACCTCCTTTTGTACAGACATATCTAGAAACGTTTCATCTTATAACCTTTTTTATTGCCAATAAGTGCTTTTTTTGCATATTGTACAATAGTTAAAATGTACATATAGACTATAGTCTTGTGGCATCTTGATAACCGGTTTCACTTTTCCCTTTACAATCGAATATACTGCTGTTGTTTCACCAAAACTATATATGTCTGCCGTATTGCATTTGGATGCATCAACATAGCGCAAAATGCACTCATCCACACCATTCTTATCAATATCTGCAAATACATAAAATGTACGTGGTTTTTCCGTATAATTCTCCACTTTGGAACTTAATTTCTTCATACGTGTATCATACTTTTTGATAAGACTTTGATACATTTTGTGCTGCTTTTTCTTGCTTATTTTTGCACTTGAAGCAGGACTATATAACTGACCTGCTATCACGCCAAAAATCAACATAAATACACATAGGATTTTTTTGTATTGTTTCATAAAATAAAACTCCTTTTTCAGAATTGATATCATGATGAAATATCTAATTTTGTTACTTTTCCATTTTTATCTACCACTATGCTCAACCCTAATCCATTGTAGAGTTTTGCCAGTTTTAAGAAACTTTTTTTAGTCAATTTATCTGGACGCCCTTCTCCTCCGCTGGATATCATTTTACATTTTTTCTTTAAAGGAAAAACTGTTTTTTTGTATTTGAGGTTAACTCTTTTACCTGCCCAAAAATTCTTCATTGACTTTGAATACTGAAACTTACCATATACAATTAAGCGATTTGCCTTCATTGAAAGTTTCTTAATATTAATATCAGAATATAAGTCTTTTCTTTTCCCAGTTAAACCACTAAAATATATGCCCTTCTTTAATTTAGCATGAACACCTTGTGGATACAATATTCCAGCTAATAAAACAACCATTAACAATACCATCATTGTTTTTTTCATTGCCATCTTAATTCACCGTCCCCTGATTTTGTTGTGAATATTTCATGTAATCAATACATTGCTGAATCATTTGATGTGCCGTTTCTGCCATCTGATTATTTTTTACCGCAATTCTTTGCTGGGTTCCCACCATATGAATAATCAAAACATTTTGATTTCTAGTAATTCCAGCAATATCCTGATATTTTACATAATAATCTCGACGGATTGTTAAACCTAATATTGGTATATAATAACTTCCTTCTAAATGATAATCATATACCATAAGTCTGGTTTTTGCAATTCCAAACAAACTACACAAAGATGCTATTGCCGCTAAAATACTAACGACACCAAATACAATAAGCATCGTCCTTGCCCCTTCACCAACTAAATATCCGCCTCCATAACTGCCGGAGTATGACATCGCACCACCATAAACTCCACTATACACCGAATGTGTTGCATGTTTCATCTGTGAAATCACAATAATAACGATTCCCAAAACAGCAAGTATTCCACCACCTACACCTGACATAACAACTGCCTTTGTCGGCGCACCTTTTGATTCAAATAATAATCTCTCCATTTTTTTGCTCCTCATATTTTTAGTTTCTATTTTACCTTTGCACTTCTCTTTTTCGACCATTTCGCATATACTGTTTTTCCCTGTACCTTCTTATAAGCACGAATACGGAAATAATATCTTTTCTTCTTTTTTAATTTCTTAATTGTCTTTGTTGAACGGTATCCATTCTTAACTTTTATTACTTTCGCTTTTTTCATCTTTTTGTTCTGCGCATACTGAATTTGATAGCCGTCACTGTCGTATGTAGTAGACCAACCAAGTTTTACCTTTTTCTTGCCTGCAACCACACCACCAATACTCCAAAAATAATTCTGGTTTAACGTTTTCTTTTTGATATATTCATCTTTATATGTCTTACCACACTTTTTGCATTTGTGAAGTGTGTAACCATTCTGTAAATAAGTTTCATTTACCCATGTATTTTCATATGCATGCTCACAATTTGACTGATTCAAAGCACACAGCGTAAAAATATATTTCCCTTCATCACCAGATATTTTAATATAATGCGTTCCTTTTGCTAAAACACATTCTTTCTTTGTTACAGCCGGTTTTGATAAACTTCCCTGATAAGCATCTCCATTTTCTTCTGTTTCAGAAAGGTCTTTATTATATATCCAAAAATTTGTGTACGGATCTGCATAGGACGAAAGTGAAAACACATAGTAAGCATTTTTCGGAATCACTACTTTAAACCAATCCTGGTCATCTGTTGCCGTAATTGCACCCGTAATCGTAGTTCCCAAAGAATACGTTTGCGGCGAATCATAAGAGTGCGCATTATTATCGTTTACTCCATAACTGGTAAACGATGCATTTAAACGATATTTACCTGTATATGACTCATTATCAACTTTTAAATAATAGATTCCCTTTGATAACGAATAATTTACCACCTTTGTATCCGGTTGTGTCATATTTCCATCGTATGCATAATCCCTGTATAATCGTTCGGAAAAATCAGATGTATACAACTGAAAATATGTAAATCCATCAATATATGTCATCACTTTTAACTCAACACGTCCATCTGATGGGATAACCAGTTTATACCAGTCATCCTGTTCCTCTGACATAAGCCACTTATCACTGCTCCAAGTTCCTGTAAAACTCAAATTCTGTGCCAAACTGGTCGCATCCTGCTGTGCTTTACTTGTTGTCGGTTTATTTGTTATCTGATGTGATACTAGCAACACCATTGCTAAAACGATAGCAACTATTTTCTTTTTCATTTTTCCAACTTCCTTTCAGTTTCTAATTCTACTTTTATTACATACAATTTGTTTTTACTATCCCCACAAATATTTTTGTTCTTCCAGCCAGTGCATATGTTCCATGCGATTCGCAATTTGACTTTGATTGTACTGCATAATCTGATTGCTTTTTCGTATATCACATAAAACCTGACCATTCATAACTTGCTGCTCAAACATACTTTTAGTCATTTTTTGAGATTCTGACACAACATCATACAACATTCTTTGATTCTGTTTTATTTCTTTTATGTCACTCGAAATGGAATCTAATGTGCTAATAATATGTCCCAAACGAAGTTCATTTTCATATAAATTGTATGCCCCCTCATGTCCTGTCAACCCATAACACCTTTCCGATAGCATATATTCAAACAACGATGCTATAGCTGGTAAAGAACGATATTTGGGATATATTACATTGGTGGAATAAAATTTATTAAGTACTGCTTTTGTCTTCTTTCTTTCATCTGCCAAAAGAGCATATTCATCGTTTAGTGTCTTTCCCTTTTCCAGTAAATTTTTTCTATAACGCTGAATTTCCTCAATATTTTCCTGATTTGTAATACGCACCTGCTGATTATATGATTGCGTCTGAACCACATTAGACACAACCAAAATAATTCCACCTACCACAAAACAAACAAATATACCAATAATTCCAAGCATAATGTTTAAAAACCATCCTGGAGCTCCACCTTCTGGTGATTTCAAAAAAACATAACCAAAATAAACTAAAATTGCAAAAAAAGCACATACAATTGCTGTTATAATTCCTCCCACCACACTTGGTCTTTTTTCTTGATAAATTTCTGGTTCCAACTTCATTTGATAATTCACACTACCAATAGAATCTCGTAAATGTTCTAAAATCTCATTCTGTTGGTATAACATTTTTTCTAAATCAAATACATGCTTAAGGTAATTCGTTATGTCTTTTGATGTTGCTAATTCATTCGCCATATTTTTTCCTCCATACTTTATTCTTTCCGTTCCACCATATCTAACAAACGGCTTTCATCCTTTTCATCCGAATTAATACTTACACTTTTTTTCGTTTGATAATATGTAGTCCCATCTTTCTCAACCAATTCATCATCCTTCAGTTCGAGGGAATGACTTGTTACATCATTCTTCAAATTAATGGTATTTCCATCTATTTCATACTGAGCCATTATAGTCGCACACTGTTTGGGAAACTTCATGCCCCATTTCCGTAATCTCTATACGAAGTGCTGTATTAATTTGATAAAGTTGATTAACATTTTTTTAATTAGGGATAAATCCTCATCCCCATTCACAAGTATGCTGCCACAAATAACTGCTATCGTCCCACCGGCAAACTTTTCCATATCATATATCAATTTTTGCGGTTTTGTCAGTTGCATATTTTTCATCCTCTCAACAAACGTTTATCTCTATGCTCTTTTTATTTCTTGATTTTAACTTTCTTTACACTACTCCATTTTCCATACACCTTTTTCCCGTTCGAAAGTGTATAGGCACGAACTCTCACATAATATGTTTTTTTCTTTTTTAATTTTTTGACTGTAAAAGTCGTTTTTGGTGTAGCTGTTGTCTTCGTGTTCTTTTTAAATTTCCTGTTCGTTGAATAAGAAATCTGATAACCTTTTGCATTTTTATCTTTTTCCCACTTAATGAAAAGTTTTTTCCCTTTTACATTTTTAGCGGATTTTAAAATAATCTTGGATGGCATCTGAACTTTCTTTCCCATGCTTACTTTCGGTTTACTCGTTGTTTGTCCAGATGGAACGGTGTTCTGTGTATTCAAGCTTCCTTTATCAGGGTTTGAAGTAGCAGTAGGTGGCAGTGACGGCGGCGTATCCGGCTCATCATCACTTGCATCACTTAGCGCCTCCATTTCCTGATAGGAAGTCCATTTAACAATTGTGCCCTTGGTTGTTTCATATCCTGTAACATAATTATCTTTGTCGTAAATAAATCTAACTGCTGTTTCTCCATTTTTAGCATCATCACAGGAAGAAACAATATTCCCTAATTCTGTTCTATGATACCATGGTGAGCCACCTCTTAATCCCTTCAGATAATCAATTGCATGGTATTCCCCCTCATACTCATAATTCTTCCCATAGTAGGCTTGTTCCTCATAATCTATAGTACAATATACTCCATCACGACTTAAGCCCGCTTCCTTTACTCCGTAATCAGCTCTATCAACCACTTTTTCCTTTTCTTCCCCAATTTTTAACCAAACACTGCCATCACTCATACATGATAAAAGCACCGGCACACCATCTATAAGATATTCTACCTTCTTTTTATATGCTTCTATCGTCAATTTATCTGTTTTTTCATAACTTTCATTTGATAAATTTAAATGAATTGCTGGACGAATCCCCCAATTATCATCCACTGTTGGATATTCATCCCAATCCATCATAATAGCATAATCAAAATCCCCTGAATCAACAAAATATGCTTGTGGCGAGCGTAGCCACCAATAAGTTGATTCTGACTCATAATTCAACTTTGTTTTCGCATAATCCGTACAGTTAGAACCTCTATTTATATTTCCTATCTTATTATCCGGCATTCCATAATCCGCATTCTTCATTTCTGTTCTTGATGGAATAAATACTTTATCCTGTGTCGTTCCACCATCCGGGAAAGAAAATCTGTTATTGTAGGTTTCTTCTTTACTATCCGTTCCCTCATTTGTATTTGTACTTTCTAACACAGATTTTTTCTCTTCATCTGAAAAAGCCTTTTGATAAAACTCATCATTTAACCAGGAGCGAAGCGAAGAATCTTTCCATGTAACGATTTCATCCTCTTCAACTTTTTCATTCTTATTTTTATCCACCCAATATGTTTCATTAAAGCATCTGACATCCAAACTGGAATCAGCCATTAAAAGGGCATCCTCTCCGTCAACCGAAAGAACTCTCCATTTAATCGGTTCTACTTTAAAATAACCTTGATGTTTTACTTTTTTATATTCATCATCTTCTTTGTCGTATTCTTTACATTCCCATTCCTCATATACCATCCTGCTTCCGTCGCTATCTGTATATTCTTTTCCTGATACTGGATTTTCCGGTTCTTTCTTTGGAATATATTTACTTTGAGGATAATTTCCAAAATACACACAATCCCATGTAGTAACGCCATTTTCATCCGACACAGGAGTATTCACACCATAACTATTAGTTTTTTCATCCGCTTTACTTATTATTTGTTTCATTGGACAATTCAATGTTGTTATCACAAACGCTGTAATAATTATAAATGAAGTCCACTTTTCCATTACTTTTCTCATACAACTCTTCCTCCTTCAATTAAAATTTCTTTAATTTTATTCCCTAACAACCTGTACATTCTCATCACAATATAATCCATCCAACTTTGAGCATTGCCTTATATCTAATGTTGTTAATTTGTTATTAGAACAATTCAATACACTCAACTCCGTACATTTAGTTACGTCTAAAGTTGTTAAATTGTTGTTATTACAATACAATCTTTTCAAATCGACACACTGACTTACATCTAACATTGTTAAGCCAATATAACGGCAAAACAAATACTCCAACCTAGCACACTGGCTTACATCTAACTCTTTTAATTTATTGTTTCCACAATCCAAGTCTCTCAATTCTGTACATTTAGTTAAATCTAATGCCGTCAACTCATTTTTATCGCAATACAATGTTTTCATATCTGTACACTGGCTTACATCTAACACTTTCAAAGCATTCGACCGACAATTCAAGCTAACCAAGTTCGTACACTGGCTTACATCTAGTGTTGTTAAGCCGTTTTTATAGCAGTGCAAACCACGCAAATAAGGGCACTGACTAATATCTAGTGTTGTCAGTTCATTTTCATCGCAGTTAAGCCAATCCAAATTAGCACACTTGCTTACGTCTAGCGTTGTTAATTTGTTTCTGTCACAATACAATTCTGTCAAATTAGTGCACTGGCTTACATCCAACGTTGTTAATTTATTCCCATAACAAGACAATTCTGTTAACTTGGAACACTTGCTTACATCTAATGCAGTTAAATCGTCGTTATTAGTCACACGAACACTCTCTAGTCCGGAAAAATCATTTAAATCCAATGTGCCACCAATATCAGAGAAATACCAATCTATTCCTACTAACACATCATTTTCCCACTGATATATCTCTTCATTTTGAATATCCTCAGACACCGTAGAGCCTTTTGCACGAAGTTTACTTATTAATAACTTCAGCTTTCCTTTATCATTTTTCTCTTCCGGCGATGGTGCATTTGTTGGTTTTATTGTTGATATTGCTGCATTATTAGGGGGACTACCTGGCTCCTTACTTACCTCCGGTGTAGGAGATACACTTGGTCTCTTACTTTCTCCCACCTTGTTTTTCGCCTTTGCCGTAACCTTAACCTTGCAGCTATATTTCTTTGCTCCAATTACAGCCTGCACGGTAGCATTTCCCCTTTTAATGCCCTTTACTGTACATCGTTTCTTGCTCTTCTTCACAATCTTCACATACTTTTTGCCTTTACTTACCTTCCACTTTGCAGCCCGCTTGTTGTTCTTCAGTTTCAAAACTTTTTTTGCTCCAACAACTACTTTTGCTGTCTTTGGCAGAGTCACCTTTGCCGCCATTACTGGAACACTAGTGCCATAACTACTAACCATCATTGCAGCGATTGTTCCTGCTGTGAAATATTGTTTAGTTCGTTTTTTCATACTTTTCTTCCTCTCTTTCAATCTTTTATGTCATTTTATCACATTGGCTTTCAAACTTTTTTCTTGATTTTCAACTTTTATTCATTCTATAACTCAATTTTTTCCTCACCTCGGACAAACTAAGAGTATTTACACCATCCGTTCGTTCTTGTTCTACCTTAAGAACTTTCGTTCTTAATTTAAGTATTTGCTCTCTTTTTTCAAACGCATCATTTCTCATCAAAACCATTTGCCTTTCTTCATTTTAATATATTGATTTCTTTTACCTCTCCATTACTTAGTTTTCTTTGATATCTTTTTCCACGCACCATAAATCTTTTTACTTCCAGATTTTTTATATGCGCGAATTCTTACAAAATACTTCTTCTTTTTCTTAAGCCCTTTGAGCGTCTTAGCTTTTGTTGATACTTTTGTAATTGTTACCTTCTTTGCCTTCTTAAAATTTGATTTCAAAGAATAATTAATTACGTACCCGGATGCACCTGATACTTTATTCCAAGATAGCTTTAATTTACCCTTGAATGATTTAGCCTTGAATCCCGTAACTGCATTTGGTTTGGTTATAGATACTGGCTCTACTGTTCGAGTTACCGTCGGGACCTTGGTTGGGACTGTTGTTGGGGTAACATCTGGAACCTTGGTTGGCTCTACTGTTACTGTCGTTTTTGGAGTCGCAGTCACATCAGGTTTAACTGTCGGTACAGCTCCGTTTATTTGTTTACCCTCCAAATCGTAATACTTTATTCCATCCTCTCCCGCACTTACAGTTCCCACCTTCTTCAGTGATGAGAGAGCGGAAAGATTAATATGTATCGCAGGACGAACCCCTCCTATTTGATCGACACAACTTCCACTAGACACACAACCATTAGACAAAATTTCATAAGGAGTATTATCATTTCTATTAATAGAGCGAATCCACCAAGAACCAGCGTATTCCCCATCATCTGTATAATTGGCATATCTCGTATTTGTTGCACATAAATAAGAAGACGCAAATCCAAACTTTTCATTTAAAACTTCTGTCTCAGATAATATAAATATATAATCTTCGTTCTCTTTTTCTGCTGAGTTTTCATCATTTGATTTAATTATTGCATTTTTTTCTTTCGCATCAAACGAACCTTCCAAAAAATCCTCATTTAACCATTTTCGCAAAGTACATTTCTCCCATGTTATTATCTCATCCACTTTATTAAATGGTTTTTCTTCCAAAACACTGTCAGCAAGCAAAAAGGCATTATCACCATCTACTTGTAATACTCTCCAACAAATTGGTTTCTGATTATATTTTCCAAATGTAACTGTGTCCCATATTGTCTTTTTTATAGCAATATTTTGGTTGCTAGAAGTTTGTAATTTTTTGTATTCATTATTACTTAATTTTAATACTGGACGAATTCCCGCTTTTCCAGTCCAAGATCTCGCAACACTTCCTGAAATCAAAACACATCCTGCATCTTTATGCCAGTAACAGTCCCCATATGTTTTATAACCATAGTGCCTCGAATAATCAGTATACTCTGCAGTTCGAGCCTGATCTTTATAACTTGTTTCTTCATTAAATCCATAACTTGTATCTGATAAATCATTTACTGATAATAAAGTAATTTTATCATCACTCTTTTGTTCATTATCTTTATTTTCATTCAAAATAATCTGTGTCCTCTCATACTCTGAAAAAGCCTCATTTATAAAATCATTATTAAGCCATTTGCGTAATGAACAATTTTCCCATGCAACAGATGTATTTTCATTATCATAATCTTGAATATCAAGAATCTGTTCAGATAATAAAATAACCTCACCATTAACCTTGTCTAAAACCTGCCATTTAATTGGTGTTTTATCATCTTTTTGATCTGCAACACCATCATTGTTAGTATCTTTCTGCCAGTAATTTCCAAAAAAAACGCACTCACGTTCAAGAAATTCCACACGAGGATTACTGATTCCATAATCTTTTGTCTCCGCCACAGCTTTTTCTTTTACTGGCAACGCAATCCCTGTCAAAACTAGTGTTGCTGTCAAAGCAAATACACCAGCTTTTTTAATTACTTTCCTCATACATCTCGTCCTCCTTTTTAACATCATTCTCGATTTTATCTTCCTATCAAAATTTAGCGGTTAGCATTACTTATTAGCTAGATTAATAAACTTCTTACCTACTTGAACCTTTACTGCAAACTTATTTTTTAAGATAAGTTTTTTAGCCTTCTTCTTAACAATACACTTTTTCTTTCCCTTAGGAGATAAAGTATATGCTTTACCTTTCTTAGTTAAGAAGACAAGGTTACCACTCTTCTTTATGAAGGCAGCTGATTTGATTCCAGAATATTTCTTACTCTTGCTGTTTCCTTTCCAAGTGAGTTTTCCCTTAGTAAGTTTGTACTTACTTGTAATTTTACTTCCTAGAGAAAGACAGTTATAACCGGCTTTCTTCTTCACAGATACTTTTGGTGTTACGGTTGTTTTTGGAGTAACAGCAGGAGTACTTGTGGTTTGGGGAGTAGCAACAGGGCTAACTGTTGGAGCAGGAGGAGTAGTTGCAGGAACGGTTGGAGTAGGCGTTGCTGATGTGTTATCTTTAAGTGGCCTAGGTTGAGGATATTCTAAATAATTATCTGTTGATAATATTTTTTTCATATCCTCTGGTGTTGGTATAGCATATTCTTTTCCTGAAAATGTCTTGTATCCAATAATAAAATTATTATCAGAATCAAGAATTAAAGATTCTATATCTTTTACATATTCATAATATCCTTCGGAAGTTATTTTAGGGATAACTTTAAAAAGATATAAATCAGGAAGAATATCATAATTCCACCAACGAAGAACATATTCATATTTATTTTCATCTTCATCAGAGAGTTCCTTTTTATAGGCCCAGCATGTGCCATATGCGTCAAACTTTATACTTAAAAAAGGAGATGAATCAGCAATTAATCGAATAGATTTTGAATCTCCGTTTTTAAAGTATATACCTCCATCATTAGACCAAGTTAAGGTCCGACTTACATTGTTTACAGTACAAATGATGGCTTTTTTTGTATAGGTTGTTTTTTCTGCTTTACTTACATTTGAGTTGTATATGGTGCATACAAACAAAGCTACCAATAATGATAATGCTACATATTTTCGTGTTTTCTTATTCATAGAAAACCCTCCTTTTCTTTTTCGAAATTTTAAGTTCTCCTTACTCCTAGAGAAGAACTTGTTATGTTGCCGATAAAAATAGAAAATAAATACAATAATCCCAAAGAAGTTTGTGGTTTCATCGGCAACAAAAGTACCTGATACCGATTATATCATTCAACCGCTTAAATCATTTTCCTAAAATTTAACGCAGTAAAATTATTCTATTTTCCCCCCAACAACATATTTCGGTCATACGTTTCATCTCATTTTGCCCCAGGCTTTGCTTTTACTTTCTTTTTCCCTGCATTTTTTACCTTATATGTTCTCTGAACACTCCATGAATTGCCAAACAGTTCAATTCCTAAGAACAACGCAATACAAAACGCAATATTTTTTTCCTTTTATAGTTCATATTTTTTCTCCTTGTCTCTTTGTCTTTATCTCGCTTAACTATCTTTTTTGCGCTACCTACCTAATTTTTAACTCAATAAAACTGAATAAAAATCACATTTTTAACTATAATTATATTTATTATCTCTACATCTCATTTGACATCCACTATGTGTCATATCAACCAATAATATCCCTTATAATTTCGATATTGAACGAATTAATTTAGGACGGTGATTTTATGTATAAAAACAAAGCAACTAATGGCAGAAATAATATTTCCGGACTTGCCATTGCAAAACTTCGAAAAAATATGGTTCCAAAGACTTCCCAACGAGCTTTAGCCGATAAAATGCAGTTAGAAGGTATTGCTCTTGACAAAAATGCAATTCAACGTATTGAATCCGGACAACGTTTCGTTACAGATATTGAATTAAAAACATTTGCAAAAGTTCTCGGTGTTTCATGTGATACATTATTGTCGTAAAATAGTACAATATATTATCCAATTTAAACATTTTTCAACTCTTACTTACATTTTTTCGTCATAAAAATGCGCCACTTCCTTTTCGTTTTCTTTCGTCACAATACAAACACTATTGAAATCCGAAAAGAAATTCTTTTTATTTATTTTAATGTTCTGATAATAATAGTCCTCATCTCCTTCATAAGAAATATCACCATAATCTAGAACCTTTTTCCCGTTTTCTGTTATTACACACGCTTCTTTATTCTCATTCGATAAAAGGTATGCCGTATCAATCTTCAAACAACTATAATAGCGGGCATCATAAACTGCATCCCCTGATGTGGTTTGATACTTCCATGTATCATTACTCTTAGAAATGGTATTTTCTTTATTATTTCCGATATGATAAGTTTTGATAATTTCAACTGGTTCTTTATCACTATCAAATTCATCTAAGCGCTCTTGTACTTTTGAATACTTTCCTACCGTTTTGCAAATACCATTTTCATCAATATATATTTTTTCCGTTGTTATCTTATTTTTTTTCCAATCTCCTCCTTCAACATATACATGATATTCATTTCCAGATTTGCCTCTCGCATTACAATGCCTAAAGGAACAATTTTTCCATTGCTTTAATAATTTTCCATCATAGGAATACAAATAAGTATTAACCCATGATGAAGCCATTATAGTAACGATAAAACACTGCTCATTCACCCATTCTTCCGAAACAGTCAAAATTGAGGCATCACTATCTACAGGCAAATTAAACGAACTTTTCTGGCTTCCATCTTCATTGTAAATACTAATATTGTTTTTTTCGCTATTTTGAGCATAAAATAATATAGGTACATCCTGATTCGCCTCTGTTTCATACTCAACCACACCAAAGGCTGAAGTATCCAAATCATTTATTATTTTATTTCCATCTTTATTAAACACTGACTTTTTCTTCTCATAACTCGTTTTAATAAATACTTTTCCCTTCTTCTTTAGCAGTTCGGAATCAAAAAAAGAAGCACTATCATACTCCATCGGAATAATATTTTTATTATTTCTATCAATAGCTCCGTACAATATGCCATCTGATTTTGAAACAATTAAATAACCATTTTCATAATCTTCTATATGATAATCTGTCTGTAATGAAATACTTTTCTCTTCTTTTTCCTTTTTTTTTTCTTGTTGAACCTTTTCTTCTTGCTTGTCAGGTATATTTACATCCTGCTTTTTGCCACAGGATAGCATAAAAGCACTCATAATACATACGATAAAAATATAATATATTCGTTTCATTTTTTCCTCCAACTTTGTTTTCATAAAATCACCATTCCTTTCTGTTTAATCGTTATGTTTGCCTGCTAAAACGCTTTCGACATCTAGTAAGTGTCATTTTATCACAATCTTCTCTATAATACAATATTCTCCTCAATTTTTGTCTATAAAAAAGAACAGCCTAACCGCTGTCCTTTTCATTAAGTCTCTCAATATAAATTCATACCTAGGTTAATTCCCATATCATTGTACGCATTTGTTCTATCGGATAATGTTTTATATTTCCCGTAACAAGTCTTGATTTTGTTGCCTTTGCTGTTATATAAAATGGAACATGTTAGTATCTATGACCACCTGCATACCTTACTCTCCTTCTATAACTGAATTAATCTCATCCATTGTCATCGGATTTTTTTCAACGTACTTTTGTCTCATTCTTGCTAATCGTTTTTGATCTTCATTTGTATTTTCAGGCGATTTTACAAAACTTTTAACCAAACTAAGAACCAACACCTGCTCATCTGGTTTTAATGCCTGAATATCGTTAATATCTCTCGCTGTAACCATATTTGTACTCCTCCCTTAAAATATACTCGTCACTTCTTTAATAAATATTATATCCATTTTCTCAGAATACCAGTACCATACATTTTCTATGTTGTGCCATCAGTACAAGTATTTTTTCAATTTTTTGCATATATTTTTTCTTATTATAACATAAAACACAACACCTGTCATTATTTTCTTTCCCTTCCCCCTTTCTCTATAACAAAAAAAATCCTCCCCCTATGTGCGACTATAACGCTTTGCGTTATCCCGTCTCACATGGAGGGAGGCCCTTTTTCCACTTTTATTTACTGAGCCATTATATCTTTTACTGGCAACGCAATCCCTGTCAAAACTAGTGTTGCTGTCAAAGCATTACTTATTAGCTAGATTAATAAACTTCTTACCTACTTGGACCTTTACTGCAAACTTATTTTTTAAGATAAGTTTTTTGGCCTTCTTCTTAACGATACACTTTTTCTTCCCTTTAGGAGATAAGGTGTATACTTTACCTTTTTTAGTTAAGAAGACAAGGTTACCACTCTTCTTTATAAAAGCAGCTGATTTAATTCCAGAGTATTTCTTACTCTTACTACTTCCTTTCCAAGTGAGTTTACCCTTAGTAAGTTTGTACTTACTTGTAATTTTACTTCCCAAAGAAAGACAATTATAACCAGCTTTCTTTTTCACAGATACTTTTGGTGCTACGGTTGTTTTTGGGGTAACAGCAGGAGTATTTGTGGTTGGGGGAGTGACAACAGGGCTAACTGTTGGAGCAGAAGGAGCAGTGTTATTAGGCGTGGCTGCTGGAGTGGTTGAAGAAGGTGTTGGTGTAGGGGTGTTTGATGGTGTAGGTGTTGGTGTAGATGATGAGTCTTTCAAAACTTCTTTCATTTCGTCCAATGTCAATATTGGATAAGTTTGACCAGAAAAAGTTTTGTATCCAACAATGAATTTGTTATTTTCATCAAGTATGAATGATTCAACGTCATCAACAAAAGCATCTGGGTTTTCTGCAGTTGGCTTATTAATTGCATAGAAGTCAAGCTCAGTAGGAGATAAGTCATAATTCCACCAACGTATAGCATCATCACGAGAATCCATCACCCAAATTGTTCCATATTGATCAAACTTAGCTGATACGTTATTAAAGCCAACATAAATCAAGAGAGGGGCGGATTCTCCTATTCTTAAATATACAGATGCATCGTCAAGAATAATCAAATTCCGTTCTACACCATTAACTATACATGTGGATGTTTCTACTACTTCAGATTCATCCCATGGTAAGTTAGTGTCTGCCTTAACAGTGTTTGTACAAAACATTGTACAAATAACCATTGCTAACAGTGTTAATAAAGCTACATATTTTTTTTGTGTTTTCTTATTCATAGAAAACCCTCCTCTTCCTTTTTGAAATTCTAAGTTCTCCTTACTCCTAGAGAAGAACTTGTTATGTTGCCGATAAAAATAGAAAATAAATACAATAATCCCAAAGAAGTTTGTGGTTTCATCGGCAACAAAAGTACTTAACACCGATTATACCATCCACCTGCTTAAATCATTTTCCTAAAATTCAACGCAGTAAAATTATTCTATTTTCCCCCCAACAACATATTTCGGTCATACGTTTCATCTCATTTTGCAAAAAAAGTATGACCACCCAAAAAAATCCAAACCTTTGACGCAATTTTACACTCTATGAGCCTCCCCCTCGAACATTACAAAACAACAAAAAAATACGAATCTACTTGATTTGTACCATCCTGTCCTAAGACATACACTTTTCCCAAAATTCATCTTCCGGGTTTTCTACAATAAACGCATAGTGTTTTTGATATACTTTTTTCTTCATCATCTAAACACCCTCAAATAAAAAGAAAACAATAAACCACAAACTGTGATTTATTGTTTTCTTTTTTATCAAACGATTTCTCGCCTAAAGATTAGTTTTTCTCAGCCAATTCTGCTTTCAGCATCTCTGTCAACTGAGGAACAATCTTATTCAAATCGCCTACCAAACCGTAGTCAGCTACATCAAAGATTGGAGCTGTCTCGTCTTTGTTAATAGCAACGATAATGTCAGATTCTTCCATACCTGCAACATGCTGAATGGCACCGGAAATACCGATTGCAAAGTATACATTAGGACGAACGGTTTTACCAGTCTGTCCTACCTGACGCTCAACTGGAAGCCAACCATTCTCAACAACGGCACGGGAACAACTTACAGTTCCGCCAAGGACATCTGCCAAATCCTGAAGAAGTTTGAAGTTTTCTTCGCTTCCAACACCACGACCGCCAGACACCAAAATCTTAGCATCTGCGATATCTACTGTGTCAGCTACAGATTTCACAACATCAAGAATCTCAACATATTTATTGTCCGGAGTGAATCCCGGATTGTACTCGATTACTTCAGCTTTTGCACCCTTAATTGGGTCAATCTTCTGCATAACACCGGCACGAACGGTAGCCATCTGTGGACGGTTGTATGGACATGCAATCGTAGCGATTGTATTACCACCAAATGCAGGACGTGTCATAAGAAGCTGATTTGGAATGGTCTCCTTTGTCATGTTATCGGTGAAATCACCAATCTCAAGTACTGTACAGTCAGCAGTCAGACCAGTTGCTACACGTGCGGATACACGAGGACCTAAGTCACGACCAATTGCTGTTGCACCAACCAGCATAATTTCAGGTTTGTACTCATTGATTACAGAAGCAAGTGCGTGAGCATATGGCTCTGTACGATATACTTCAAGTTCTTTGTCATCCACTACGATTACTTTGTCTGCACCATACTCAGCCAAAGAATCCGCAAGGCCCTTAACACCGTAACCAAGCAAAACAGCGGTAACTTCTGCGTTCAAATCTTTTGCCAGATCTTTTGCTTTGCCAAGCAGTTCGTAAGCGATTCCACTTACTTCTCCGTCAACCTGCTGTGCAAAGACATATACACCTTTATATTCTTCTAAACTCATTTTTTTCACCACTTTTCCTTTATAATAATTAGATTACATGTTTCTCTTTAAACTTATCTACAATATACTGAGCAGCTTCTGCCGGGTCAAGGGTAACAACTTCGCCGGCACCCTTACGAACCTTATCGGAAGCTTTTGCAATTTTTGTCGGAGAACCTTTCAGACCGAGGTTAGAATCATCTACATCTTTAAGGTCTGCACGTCCCCAAACGGTAATCTCTTTGTCAAATGCGTCCATGATTCCGCCCGGAGTCATATAACGTGGCTCATTCAACTCAGAAAGAGCAGTGATCAAGCAAGGCATTTTAGCCTTTACTACATGGTAACGGTCCTCATACTGACGCTCAACGATTACGCTGTCACCTTCCACTTTGATATTCTGTGCATAAGAGATAACCGGAATATCCAAGTGCTCGGAAATCTGTGGACCAACCTGTGCAGTATCACCATCGATAGCCTGACGGCCTGTGATAATCAAATCGTAATCAATGTTACGAAGCGCACCGGCAATTGTTGTAGAAGTAGCCCAAGTATCAGCACCACCGAGTACACGGTCTGTTACAAGGATACCATTGTCAGCACCCATTGCCATTGCCTCACGAAGAACTTCTTCTGCTTTTGGAAGTCCCATGGTAAGAACAGTAACTTCTGCACCTGTTTCTTCTTTAATTCTCAGTGCTGCTTCCAAACCGGCTTTATCATCCGGGTTCATGATGGTAAGCATCGCACCTCTATTCAATGTACCGTCTGGGTTAAATACAACACCGCCCTTAGTATCCGGCACCTGTTTAATACATACTACTATTTTCACGAGAGCACCTCCTATTTCAATAAGCTGCCAGAGATAACCATACGCTGAACTTCTGAAGTTCCTTCGTAGATTTCTGTGATTTTTGCATCACGCATCATACGCTCAACGTCATATTCTCTGATGTAGCCATAACCACCGTGTAACTGAACTGCTTTTGTTGTTACTTCCATAGCAACTTCTGCTGCGTACAATTTTGCCATAGCAGCTTCTACGCTGTAAACTTTCTGCGTAGCTTTTGCCATTGCCGCACGATACACAAGCATCTTAGCAGCTTCCACTTTTGTTGCCATATCAGCAAGCTGGAACTGTGTATTCTGGAACTGTGCAATCGAACGACCGAACTGTTTTCTTTCTTTTACATAATCGATTGTTGCCTGCAAAGCACCTTCTGCCAGACCAAGTGCCTGAGCAGCGATACCAATACGTCCACCATCCAGTGTATGCATGGCAATTCCGAAACCTTTGCCCTGTGCACCAAGAAGATTTTCTTTTGGAATACGGCAGTCCTCGAAGATTAACTCGTATGTGGATGAACCACGGATACCCATCTTCTTCTCCTTTGTACCAAAAGTAAATCCAGGAGTATCTTTCTCAACGATGAAAGCAGAAATTTCTTTTACTTTTCTACCACGTTTTTCGATGATACCGGTTACAGCAATGATAATATAAATATCTGCTTCTTTACCATTTGTGATGAAGCATTTAGAACCATTGAGTACCCATTCGTCACCATCTAAAACAGCCTTTGTCTGCTGTCCCTGTGCATCCGTACCTGCACCCGGCTCAGTCAAACCGAAAGCGCCTAATTTCTCACCACTTGCAAGTGGTACAAGATATTTCTTTTTCTGCTCTTCTGTACCGTACATCATAATTGGGTCAGCACCAAGAGAAGAATGAGCGGATACAATAACGCTTGTTGTACCACAAACTTTAGCTAACTCCTCAACGCACATTGTGTACATCAATGGGTCACAGCCCTGTCCGCCGTACTCTTTAGGAATCGCAATTCCCATGAAACCAAGTTTCATCATTTTGTCAACAGTCTCACGAGGGAATACTTCTGTTTCATCGGTTTCCTGCGCAAGTGGCTTTACTTCGTTCTCAGCAAAATCTTTGAACAACTGTCTCGCCATTTCATGCTGTTTGTCTAATTTAAAATCCATGATAACATGAACTCCTTTCTATAATATTATTTGGAATAATCAAAGAATCCAACACCAGTTTTACGTCCGAGTTTGCCGGCACGTACCATTTTACGAAGCAATGGATGTGGACGGTATTTCGGGTCACCAGTCTCTGCCTGAAGAACTTCCATAATAGCAAGACAGATATCAAGACCAACCAAATCACCAAGTGCAAGAGGTCCCATTGGGTGGTTTGCACCAAGCTGCATAGCAGCATCGATACCCTCAGCAGAAGCAACACCATCAGCAAGGATGCCAACTGCTTCGTTAATCATAGGAATCAAGATACGGTTTACAACAAATCCGGCAGCTTCTTTTACCTCAACCGGTGTTTTACCAATTTCTTTTGCAATAGCAACTACTTTATCGTTTACTTCGTCTGTTGTGTTCTCGCCACGGATAACTTCAACAAGCTTCATAACAGGAGCCGGGTTGAAAAAGTGCATTCCGATAACCGGATGAGAAATACCTGCACCGATTTCTGTAATTGACAAAGAAGAAGTATTCGTAGCAAAAATGCAGTCTTCTTTCTTTACGATATCCTGCAATTCTTTGAATGTCTGTTTTTTAACATCCATAACTTCCAAAGCTGCCTCAACAATCAAATCACAATCAGTACAAATGTCTTTTACGCCAGTTGTAATCTTAGCTAAGATTGCATCAACATCTTCCTGTGTTTTCTTTCCTTTTGTAACCAGTCTCTGAAGACCTTTTGCAATCTTGTTTTTACCGTTTGCAGCAAACTCTTCATTGATGTCACACAAATAAACTTCATAACCTTCTGTCTGCGCAAATGCCTGCGCAATTCCGGAACCCATTGTTCCAGCTCCAATAATACCAACTTTCATTGTATTTACCTCCATTGTATTTGATTCAAATCCCAGACGGGATGTCGTCACGAATTAACAGTTTTTGAATGGTACCACTTTTAATTTTTTCTCTTTATCTTTCTCTAAGAAGTTACCCATTCCGGCTTTCTGGTCTTCTGTCTCGAAGCAGTCACCGAACAATTTCTCTTCGATTACAATTGCCTCATCCATATTTACCTGAAGACCTTCGTTAATTGCCTTTTTGCAGTTGCGGACAGCAATCGGTGCATTCTTAGCAATACCGGATGCCATCTTCTTTGCTGCATCCATCAGTTCTTCCTGTGGATATACAGCATTTACAAGACCAATGCGGTAAGCTTCGTCTGCTTTAATATTTCTTGCTGTATAAATCATCTGTTTTGCCATACCAGGGCTTACTAAACGAGCAAGTCTCTGTGTACCGCCAAATCCAGGAGTAATACCAAGACCTGCTTCCGGCTGGCCAAATACGGCATTGTCAGAACAGATACGGATATCACAGCTCATGGAAATCTCGCATCCGCCACCAAGAGCAAATCCGTTTACTGCAGCAATTACAGGAATCGGGAATGTCTCTAACTTACGGAATACATCGTTTCCTTTTTTACCAAAGGCTTCGCCTTCTGCTTTTGTCAATGTGCTCATCTCTCCGATGTCTGCACCGGCAACAAAAGATTTCTCTCCGGCACCTGTCAAAATCAGGCAGCGGATTTCATTCTGGTCAACTGCATCCAAAGTCTGATTCAGTTCATCCAAAACAGCACTGTTTAACGCATTCAATGCTTTTGGGCGGTTGATGGTAATAATACCAACTGCACCTTCTACTTCATATGTTACAAATTCCATTGAAAGTATCCTCCATTTAAAATTTCTTTTTTACATCACAGGAACGAACCGATATAATACCGGCTCGTCCCAAAAGTAAAATTAGTCTCTCTCAACAATTGTGGAACATCCCATTCCACCACCGATACAAAGTGTTGCAAGACCTTTCTTTGCATCGCGTTTCTGCATCTCATGAAGCAATGTAACAAGGATACGGCATCCACTTGCTCCAACCGGATGTCCAAGTGCAATTGCACCACCGTTTACATTCAATTTGCTAAGGTCAAATCCAAGGTCACGGCCTACTGCTACAGACTGTGCTGCAAATGCCTCGTTTGCCTCAATCAAATCAAAGTCATCAATGCTCATGCCTGTTTTAGCAAGAACCTTCTTTGTAGAAGCGACCGGTCCAATACCCATGATTTTTGGATCCACACCGCCAAGAGCACCGGCTACAAATGTTGCCATTGGTGTTACACCAAGCTCTTTCGCTTTTTCTTCGCTCATTACTACGATAGCAGCTGCACCATCATTAATACCGGAAGCGTTACCAGCTGTTACCACGCCGCCTTCTTTACCGGAGCAGCATCTAAGACCGCTAAGGCTCTCAGCTGTTGTACCAGGACGTGGTCCCTCATCGGTATCAAATACGATTGTTTTCTTTTTAGACTTGATTTCAACAGGAACAATCTCATCTTTGAATTTACCTGCAGCAATAGCAGCTTCACATTTCTGCTGGCTGTTTGCAGAAAACTCATCCAACTCTTCGCGAGTAATTCCGTACTGCTCTGCTACGTTCTCAGCAGTAATCATCATGTGATACTGATTGAAAGCATCCCACAATGCATCGTTTACCATGGTATCCACAAATTTACCATTGTTCATACGGTAACCAAAACGAGCATTCATAGCTGCGTAAGGAGCCATGGACATGTTCTCCATACCACCGGCAACAACAATATCAGCATCTCCTGTCTGAATCATCTGAGCTGCCATATTTACACAGTTCAAACCTGAACCACAAACAACGTTTACAGTAACTGCTGTTGTCTCGATTGGAAGACCAGCACCGATGGATGCCTGACGAGCTACGTTCTGACCAAGACCTGCCTGGATTACACATCCCATGTAAACATGGTCAACGGCATCCTTTGGCACGCCTGCTCTCTTAAGAGCCTCCTCAATAACGATAGAACCTAATTTTGGTGCTGGAGTTGTGCTTAATGCACCACCCATTTTACCAATTGCCGTACGGCAAGCACCTGCTAATACAACTTTCTTAGACATGAATATATCCTCCTTATAAATTTTTTACTAATACTACTTAATTTATCATCACTGCTTTCGCAGTTTCTGATCATACTTTTCTCTGAATGCCTTCTGAACAACTTCCGGCACCAGTTTCGATACATCCGAGCCATAAAAAGCAACTTCTTTCGCAATGGTGGAACTTAGGAAAGCATACTCAAGACTCGTAGTAAAAAACATCGTATCAATCTCCGGCTCAATGCTGTGATTAGTCTGTGCAATCTGCATCTCGGATTCAAAATCCGTCACGGCACGGAGACCGCGGATAATCAGCTTTGCATCATTTTGTTTGGCAAAATCAATTGTCAATCCGGTAAATGTTAAAACCCTCACATTTGGAAATTCTTTCGTGGTCTGCTTTAACAGTTCTACACGCTCTTCCCTTGTAAATAAAGGCGTTTTTTCCTGATTCACAAGCACTCCGATAATCAATTCATCCACTACTTTGGATGCTCTCTTAATAACATCTAAGTGCCCATATGTAACGGGATCAAAACTACCCGGATATATTGCTTTTATCATATCTTTTTCCTATCTGTAAATCAAACTACAATTTACCACTTTTTATGATTCAATCCTTACTCATAATAACAAACGAAAACGATATTGTCAACAATTTAACAAACTTTTTCCATGAACATTTTGTGAACCGACTGGCTACTTGACCGCACCATGCGATAATGCTAAAATAAACATATTGCAAATATAGTTACCAGAATGGAGGTTTTACCAGATATGAACGAATTATATAAGAGTAAACTTGTGACTGCCAAAGAGGCAGCCGAAGTGGTAAAGTCAGGAAACTGGGTGGATTACGGCTGGACCGTGACAACACCTGTGGATTTCGACAAAGAACTTGCCAAACGTCTGCCGGAGCTTCACGATGTGAACTTCCGTGGCGGTATCCTGATGTGGGAACCGGAGATTTTCAAAATTGAAGATCCGGCTGCACACATGACATGGAACTCCTGGCACATGAGCGGAATCGAAAGAAAAGCTGTTGCAAAAGGATTTTCTTTCTACTCTCCAATCCGCTATTCGGAACTGCCACGTTATTACCGTGATTTAGAAAATCCTGTGGATATTGCTGTTATGCAGGTAGCACCGATGGATGAACACGGATACTTTAACTTTGGACCAAGTGCTTCCCATTTGGGAGCTGCCTGCGAGCGCGCGAAAACCATTATCGTTGAGGTAAACAAAAACATGCCACGCTGTCTTGGCGGATTTGAAAATGGAATTCATATTTCTAAAGTAGATATGATTATCGAAGGATCAAACTCACCAATCGCAGAAATGGGCGGCGGTGCTGCAGCAACAGAAGTTGACCACGCAGTAGCAAGACAGATCGTTGCGCAGATTCCAAACGGTGCCTGCCTTCAGTTGGGAATTGGCGGTATGCCAAACGCTGTCGGCTCACTGATTGCTGAATCCGATTTAAAAGATCTTGGTGTTCACACCGAAATGTATGTCGATGCTTTTGTTGACATTGCAAAAGCCGGAAAAATCAATGGTTCTAAGAAAAACTTAAACAAAGGCCGTCAGGTATACGCTTTTGCTGCCGGCACAAAGAAATTGTATGACTATTTGGATAACAATCCGGAATGTATGAGTGTTCCTGTCGATTATGCCAATGAAATTGATGTCATTTCCGCACATGATAACTTCATTTCAATTAACAATGCTGTTGACATTGATTTGTTTGGACAGGTTAATGCTGAATCCGCCGGCATAAAAAATATCAGTGGAGCAGGCGGCCAGCTTGATTTCGTATTAGGTGCTTATAAATCAAAAGGCGGAAAGAGCTTTATCTGTCTCTCTTCTACCTTTAAAAATAAGCAGGGCGAAGTACAGTCCCGTATCCGCCCAACTTTAGCAAACGGTTCCATCGTTACCGATACCCGTGCAAACACAATGTATGTCGTAACCGAATACGGTATGGTAAACTTAAAAGGACTCTCCGGCTGGCAGAGAGCTGAAGCATTAATCGGCATCGCTCATCCGGATTTCCGTGATGAATTGATTAAAGAAGCTGAGAAGATGCATATATGGCGTAGAAGTAATCGATGATTAATCTTTTTGGGGGCCGGTAATTAAAAAGAAAAGTTTGTGATTCGTGGGCACTCCCGTTAAACAAACGCGTAAGGGTATCGGCGTGCAAAACACGCACGCCTGATACCCACGTGTTTGTACCCACTCATCGCAAATCTTTTCTTTTTTAATTACCGGGAACCAAATAGATTAGCAACGAATACATTCTTACAAACAGAATCACTTAGTTACTTGAGGGTATCGCATAATGGCAAGTTTACTCTGTAAACAAACAAAAGCTGTTTCATACGAACTAAGCATAAAACAACCAAAAAGAGGGTTCCTTTGTGGAGACTATAACGCAAAGCGTTATCCCGTCTCTCACAAAGGAACCCTCTTTTTTGTTGTTTTATTTAGTTAATGACTAACCGCTTTTTGTTATTTTACAAAGTAAACTTATCAGCAATCTTCTCAAGCTGCTCTACAGAATCCATGCAGGTATCTACAAGTTCTGCATTCTGTGCTGCCTCAGTTACGACACTTCCGGTCTTTTCTGCAATATCTGTCACACCAACGGTTGCTTCGTCAATCGTTGTGTTAATACCGGTAATTGCGTCAGCAATCACACCAATCGAATCGGTAAGTGAAAGAATAGCATGCTCTACATTTTCCATGCTTGTCTTTACAACATCTGCATCATTATTATACTGGTTGCTGATAGCTCTGAACTGGTCATAATCTTTTAATACCACTTCGTCTAAGAACTTCGTTGTTCCCTCCATACTCTGAACCATTTCATCCACAGAAGAGTTTACTTCAAGTACAATCTCATTAATGCTTGTTACCGAATCTGATGTCTCGTTCGCAAGTTTACTGATTTCCGAAGCAACGACAGCAAATCCTTTTCCTGCCTCACCGGCACGGGCTGCCTCAATTGAAGCATTCAATGCCAAAAGGCTTGTCTGAGAAGAAATCTGCATAATGGATTCCGTCATCTCATTAATCTGTTTTACACAATCTGCAGCACTTACTGCTTTTTCTACCTGTGTCTTAATTGTATCGTACATAGAACCAGCACGATCCATCGCTGAATTTGCAGACTCACCAAGTGCGGTTGCTCTCTCCGAAATCTCATCGGAAAGTCTCACACCATCTTTGGAAAGCTTTGCGATATCGGATGCACCTTGTCGCATGTCTCCGATGTTCTGTGTAATTGTTCCCGTCGTTGCAGAAGTTTCCTGCATGCCGGCTGCTAACTGCTCCGTAGTTGCAGAGTTATCCATACACTGCTCACGAATCTGTTCACTGACATCATTTACTTTACTTACTTCTTCGCAAATCTTCTGACTGGAATCCTTCAAATTCACAATACTCTGTCGAAGACTTTCTCTCATATCAGCCACGGATTTACCCATCAAACCAACTTCATCACGGCGAAGTGCAATCTTCTTCACTTTATCATCATTTGTAAAATCCAGTCTAGCCGTCTCATCAATAACATCCGTAAGCCTTACCAGCGGACGAACAATCAAAACAACTGCAAATAAACCAACTAAAACACTTAAGATAATTCCAATGCCAGCAACTGAAATTCCACGTACCCACATGGAATTTGCAACTGACATCACATCTCCCTTGTCTGCTGTGATAACCAAAATACTTTTGTCATTAAGTACATGATATGCAGCATATTTCGTTTCGCCCTTAAATTCATACATCACAAAATCGTTTGTGACTTTCTCCCCCTTTTTCATGCGGCTTACTGCGTCTTTTACAACAGCATTTTCTACTGACTTACCAACCTTTGATTCCGTTGGGTGAAAACGCATAATGCCTTCTTTATCAACCAAATACGCATAAGAAGTATCCAATCCGGAAATTTTAACATTTCTTAAAATATTAGCATAACCATCATAAGATAAGACACGTTTTTCCATCAACTTGTCATTTAAATCTGTTGAATACGCTTGTGCCAAATTTGTCATCTCATTCTTTGTCAAAATTTCAATCTGTTTGGTGCTGCGTGGAACAATCATTAACATTGTAACAGCTGAAATTACTGCTCCTGCCAAAGCAATAATTAGTACCATTTTAAAACCGATTTTGTTAAAGAAACCTACCTTTTTTCTGCTTGCCTTTTCCATGCTCAATTCCTCCATATTATTTAATAATCTGTTTTTCCATTACAGTTTTTGCACACGCAAGTGCTTCCGGAATCTTTTCCGGTAACTTTCCACCAGCCTGCGCCATGTTCGGACGGCCGCCACCGCCGCCGCCTACAATGGATGCAACTTCTTTAATCAAATTGCCGGCGTGGGCGCCCTTTTTGATCGCTCCATCAGTTGCCATGGCAATTAAATTCACTTTTTCCCCAACCTGGCTTGCAAATACAATAAATGCCTCACCAAGCTTCTGTTTTGCCTCATCGCCCAAGTCACGCATGCCGTTCATATCAACATCTGTAAGCTGCTTTGTCAGAATATAGATTCCATCTACTTCTTTAGCCTCGGACAACAAGTCTCCTGCGGCTTCTTTCGCAAGTTTTGCTTTTAATTTATCATTTTCTTTCTGAAGTTGTTTTACTTCATCCTGCAATGAAACTATTTTTGCACTTACCTCTAACGGCACTGCTTTCAAAAGTTTTGCTGCCTTTTGCAGTTCACTCTCCATCGTATTGTAATACTCAAAAAGAGCTTTTCCTGTCAGTGCTTCAATTCGACGTACACCTGCTGCAACACCGCTTTCTGAAATAATCTTGAAAGCAGAAATATTTCTGGTGTTACTTACATGAGTACCACCACAAAGTTCAGAACTAAATGTTCCCATCTGAACAACGCGGACAACCTCGCCGTATTTTTCACCAAACAGAGCCATCGCACCGGTCTTCTTCGCATCTTCTATCGACATTTCATTTGTCACAACATCAAGTCCTGCCGCAATTTCACGATTTACAATTTCCTCTACTTTTGCAATTTCCTCTTCCGTCATTGGCGAGAAATGTGTAAAATCAAAACGAAGTTTATCCTTGTCCACTAACGAACCTTTCTGCTCTACATGGCTGCCAAGCACCTCACGCAATGCCTGCTGCATCAAATGGGTCGCACTGTGGTTGTTTGCTGTCAGATTTCTCTGTTCTTCATCCACCGTAAGTTTTACGGTTTCACCTTTTTTGATAACACCTTTTGTCACACGTCCAACATGTCCAATCTTCGTTCCCTGAAGTTTGATGACATCTTCAACAACAAATGTACCATCTGCTCCTTCAATCACACCGGCATCTGCTACCTGACCACCCATCGTTGCATACATCGGGGTCTCTTCTACAAGAATCGTTCCCTCTTCGCCTTCTTTCAGCTCATCAACAATGGCATCTTGGGTTGTCAAAACTGTAACCTTCGACTCATGTGTCAAACGATCATAGCCGACAAATTTACTTTCGACAGAAGCATCAATGGACTGATAAATCGTAACATCTTTTCCCATGTAATTGGTTGTCTCTCTGGCATCACGTGCTGTCTGACGCTGGTTCTCCATCGCTTTCTTGAACCCATCTTCATCAACAGAAAATCCTTTTTCCTCTAAAATCTCAATCGTCAAATCAATTGGGAAACCATAAGTATCATACAACTTAAATGTATTTTCACCGGAAAGAACTTTTTCACCGCTCTTTTGCAAATCTTCCATCATCGTATTCAAAATAGCGAGTCCCTGATCGATGGTCTTATTAAAGTTCTGTTCTTCCACGGTAATTAACTTAATAATATAATCTTTACGGTCTAACAATTCCGGATATCCTGTGTGAGACTCTGCCATCACTGTCTCGCTTAATTTAGCAAGAAACTCGCCCTGAATACCAAGCAGTCTTCCATGACGTGCGGCACGGCGGAGAAGTCTTCGAAGCACATAGCCGCGTCCCTCATTAGATGGCGTAATACCATCGGAAACCATAAAGGTTACAGAACGAATATGGTCGGTAATAACACGAATGGAAACATCTGTTTTGTATTCCTCTCCATAAGATACACCGGCAAACTCACAAATCTTATCACGAATTGCTTTGATGGTATCGACATCAAAAATCGAATCCACATCCTGCATTACCGTAGCCAAACGCTCTAATCCCATACCGGTATCAATGTTTTTATTTTCCAATTCTGTATAGTGGCCTTCCCCGTCATTTTCAAACTGAGTAAATACATTATTCCAAATCTCGATATAGCGGTCACACTCACAGCCAACCGTACAACCGGGCTTTCCACAGCCGTATTTTTCTCCACGGTCGTAATAAATCTCAGAACAAGGGCCACAAGGACCGGCACCATGTTCCCAGAAATTATCTTCTTTTCCAAAACGGAAAATGCGGTCTTTTGCCACCCCAATTTCCTTATTCCAGATATCAAATGCCTCATCATCTTCTAAATATACAGACGGATACAGACGGTCCTCCGGAATCCCCAAAACTTTCGTCAAAAATTCCCACGACCAGGCAATTGCCTCATGCTTGAAATAATCACCAAAGGAGAAGTTACCAAGCATTTCAAAAAAAGTACCATGTCTAGCCGTTTTTCCTACATTTTCAATATCTCCGGTTCGGATACACTTCTGACAAGTTGTCACACGTGTTCTCGGAGGAATTTCCTGTCCGGTAAAATATGGTTTCAGCGGTGCCATGCCGGCGTTAATTAACAACAAACTTTTGTCATTTTCCGGCACAAGTGAAAAACTTGGCAACGCCAAATGTCCTTTACTTTCAAAGAATTCTAAATATTTTTTTCTTAATTCATTCAATCCATATGATTTCACGCCACTAGCCTCCTAAATGTGTCTTCAATAGCACAATTATAATTTTTTTGTAGCAAAATGTCAACCTTCTGACATTTGTCTGAGTGCAAGAATTTCGTCTCTTGCCATATCTGCAATTTTGGCGGCTGTCGGGGTTCCTTTTTCAACCTCGGACGGTGAAAAGAACGAGCCGATAAAAACAGCCACTCTCCCCTTTGGGACAATCCATCTTCCAATGCTTGAGAGTCGTTCCGGTTTTATATAAACCGGAACGATTGGCTGCTTTGCATCCAGCCCGATAAAACCGCCCTTTCGGAACTTGTGCATCTGCTCATCGTAATAGCTGCATTCTCCTTCCGGAAATAAGACAAGATTTCCCTTGGCAAGTGCCTGATGCATGGAAACAATATTGCTTTTTATCGTTTCCAGTTTTTTTGCTCCCCGTTCGAGTGCCACACACCCAATTGAATCCAAATAACGGGATAGAATCGGATAATGCCAAAGCTCTTTCGCCGCCACAAAACTAATTGTATCTTCAATTGTTGCCAGTAGAAAAACCACATCAAAAAAACAACGGTGGTTTGACACAAGCAAAAAGTTTTCCAATTTTGGAAATGCCTCTTTTTGAACAATCTCTAATTGAATTTTGGCAGATTCTACAATCTTTTGACAAATTTCTTTGCATATTAGGAAATTGTGGTCCGGGTCATTGTTCAACTTCTTATAATTCCGTATCATTTCAAAAACAAGTCGAAAAAACACACGAATTAACCGCAAGCCATTTCCTCTCATCTTCATACGTCACCTCAAAAACTCATTTTTTTACTGCCTGATTTGTCCATCTCCTAAAATAATATATTTAGTCGTTGTCAGTGCCTTAAGCCCCATTGGTCCCCTCGCATGGAGTTTCTGGGTGCTGATTCCGATTTCCGCACCAAAGCCAAACTCAAAACCATCGGTAAATCTTGTCGAGGCATTGACATAAACCGCCGCTGCGTCTACATCATTCAAAAATGTCATCGCATTGTGATAGTCGGATGTGACAATTGCTTCCGAATGTCCGGTATTATAGTGATTGATGTGCTCAATCGCTTCCCCCAGGGAACCTACCGTTTTGATGGAAATAATGGCATCCAGATATTCGGTTCCATAATCTTCTTCTGACGCTTTAATAATTCTACGATCACACTGCATCGAGTATTCATCACCACGCATTTCCACACCATGTTCTGCTAAACGGTCAGCAATTTTTGGCAATACGTCCTTTGCAATTTTTTTATGTATAACCAGCGATTCACAGGCATTACACACACCATAACGCTGCGTCTTTGCATTTTCAATAATATTTACTGCCATATCAATGTCTGCACTCTCATCGACATACACATGACAATTTCCGGTTCCGGTTTCAATGACCGGTACGGTACTTTTTTCCACAACCGTCTTAATAAGTCCTGCACCGCCTCTTGGAATCAGCACATCAATGTACTCATTCAGACGCATAAACTTCTCTGCTGTCTCATGGGAAGTATCCGTCAAAAGTTGAATACTGTCTGCCGGCAAATTACACGCAGAAAGTGCCTCTGCAATCACTTTTGTAATCGCAAGATTTGAATTTAGGGCATCACTTCCTCCCCGCAGAATGACAGCATTTCCTGTTTTAAAACAAAGCCCAAACGCATCCGCTGTTACATTTGGTCTGGATTCATAAATAATACCAATCACACCAAGAGGCACCCTCTTTTGTCCAATCTGCATACCAAGCGGTGATGTCTTCATCTCCGACACCTCGCCAACCGGGTCTTCGAGTGCCACAATCTGGGTAAGTCCCTCTGCCATTGCCTCGATTCTCTCTTCTGTCAAAGAAAGTCTGTCCACTAACGATTCCTTCATCTGATTCTCTTTTGCCTTTTTCACATCTTTCTCGTTTGCAGCAAGGATTTTATCCTGATGTAAAATAAGTGCTTTCGCTACCGCTTCGAGCCCCTCATTTTTTCTCTTTACACCAAGTCTATTTAACTCACGGGACGCTTTTTTTGCCCGCACTCCAAGCTCTTTTAACATCTTTTCAGCTGATTCCATGATTTACCTCCTGTCTGTCAAAATCCGGTTTACCCGAATATCACATGCTTCTGCTTCAACTTCTTTCACCCACTGCATTTCAAATGCCAGCATAAAACGGTTTCCAATATATCTCCCCATCTGCGATAAAAAGCGGTCATAATAACCGCCTCCATAGCCAATGCGGTTTCCCTTATCATCAAAGGCAGCCCCCGGCATCAACATCAGAACTTTCTCCGGTTTCAATGACGCAAGTTTTTCTGTAAAAGGCTCTTTTTCCTGCGGCTCTAAAATCCCCTGATAGCCCGGTATTAAATCCGCATCCGAATATACCCGGTAAAACGCCATCTCTTTTCTGTCCGCATACGTTTTTGGCAGATAAAGAGATTTGCCGCTCTCACGAATTTTCTGATTCATTTCCGTCGTTTCCACTTCTGAGCGGAATGATTGATATGACAAAACCACCTCTGCTTTTTGAAATTCTTCCAATGTAAATAGTCGTTTTGCAATCTCTCTGCTTTTTTCCATGCGCTCCTTCTCCGATAAAGAATCCCGCAGAGAAAGCATCTTTTTTCGCATTTCTTTTTTTGTCATCAATGTGTTTCCTTTTTTCTCAATTTACGAATGGTGCCATCGGGCTCCTGAATCGAGGTATGCTCTAATGTATTTCGCAGATTATTGCGAATTGCAGCAAGATACTCTGCTCGAAGAAGGGACTGCTCGTCTTTTTCCTCCGGCGTAATTGTCCCTGCTTTCTGCTTTTTATACAATTCATTAATACGGTTAATTTTTTCCTGATTCATTCTGTCTCTCCTATTTTCTATCGGTCTAAATAATTTTTCAAATGAAAATGTGTTGTCTTATGAGCCTTAAATAATGTACCAATTTCCTCACCGGCAAGAAGCTGATTAATATGCTCCATGTCATCGCCATTGATAATTACCATATCCGCTCCGGCATCATTTGCAATACCGGCCGCTCCGACTTTGGAACTCATACCGCCGGTTCCCATATCGGTCGACGGTCCTTTTGCCATGCCTAACATTTCATCCGTAATCCGCTCTACATAAGGAATCAATTTGGCATCCTTATTTTTATTCGGGTCATCGGTATACAGTCCGTCAATATCACTTAATAAAACAAGCAAATCTGCGCCAATAATTGCCGCCACAATCGCAGACAAAAAATCGTTATCACTAAAACTTAAATCAATCTCATCGGTTGCCACGGTATCATTTTCATTCACAATCGGAATGACTCCTAAGTTTAATAATTCACGGAATGTATTTTGCGCATTGTGTCTGCTGATATCATTGGCAATCGTAATTTTAGTCATCAAAATCTGTGCGGTATTTTGATTGTATTCCGAAAAAAGTTTTTGATACACTGTCATCAGGCGGCACTGTCCAACCGCTGCACAGGCCTGTTTCACCGAACGCTCTGTCGGTCTTTCCATATTGCCAAGTGCCTTTCTTCCTACCAAAATTGCACCGGAAGAAACGACAACAATTTCTTTGCCCTGATTATGTAAATCGGTAAGAATCCGCACAAATTTCTCCATCTTGACAAGGTCAAGTGCTCCTGTCTCTTTATGCGTCAATGTGGAAGAACCCACTTTAAATACAATTCTTTTTTTATCCTTTAAATTCTCACGCATGATTTGATTCCTCTTTCTTTTTTTCCTGTATTTTCATTGCAATCCGTAATCCATCCATTGCCGCCGACATAATTCCTCCGGCATATCCGGCGCCCTCCCCGCAGGGATAAAGGCCTGCCAGAGAAACACTTTCAAAATCCTCATCTCTTTCAATACGAACCGGTGATGAGGTGCGTGATTCCAAACCAAGCAACAATGTATCCGGATGGTCAAATTCATGAATTTTCTCCGCAAACTGCCCCATTCCGTCAATTATACCATTGATTATAAAATTTGGCAACGCTAAGCGGATATTTGAAAACCGCCATTTTCCCTCAACACACGGCACAACTTTTCCAAGTGCTTTCGTCGGCTGATTGTTACAAAAATCTTCATAGCGCTGTACCGGAATTTTCCCATCAGCAAGTTCATACGCAAGTTTTTCATACTTTCTCTGTAATGCAACACCTGCCAGACAATCGTCTCCTTCAAAATCTTCTTCCGAAACAGAAACAACAATCGCACTGTTTGCAAATCCGGATGCTCTGTCAGCATTACTCATTCCATTCACGACAAGTCCACCCTCTTCGGAGGATGCGTTTACTACATAACCGCCCGGGCACATGCAAAAAGAATAGACACCTCTTCCATCTGTTGTCTTTCCCGTCAGTTTATACGGCGATGCCGGCAGTTTTTCATCATTAAATCCATACTGTGCACGATCAATATCTTCCTGCCTGTGCTGCACACGAACGCCCATGGCAAATGGTTTCTGCGACATCGTGATATGTTCTTTCTTTAAGAGTTCAAACGTATCTCTGGCACTGTGTCCAATGGCAAGAATCACACGCTCACACAAAATAGTCTCTTCTTTTTCTCCATTCTGTGTAAGCACGCCACACACACGTCCATTTTCTTCTAAAATTTTTGTCATTTTCGTGTGAAATAAAAACTGGCAGCCCTTTTCTTCCATTGCAAGCCTCATATTCGTAATCACCGTCTGCAAAACATCCGTACCGATATGTGGCTTTGCATCATACAAAATCTCTTCGGGGGCACCAAAATTCACAAAACTCTGTAAAACAAACTGTTTTCTTCCGGTTTTGTCTTTCACTCCGGTATTTAATTTTCCATCCGAAAATGTACCGGCGCCTCCCTCGCCAAACGCCACATTGGAGTCCGGTTTTAAGACACCCTCCTGCCAGAATTTCAAAATATCATCATGGCGTTCTTCCATCTTTGCTCCCCGCTCAATGACAATCGGGGAATAACCGCACAGACTCAGATAGTAGGCACTAAAAAGTCCTGCCGGACCTGCCCCCACAACAGCAACACGCTCGGGATTTTTAATTTCTTCTATCTGCCGCCACAAAGAAGGTTCTTTTTTGGCAATGGTTAAATTTTTATTCTTTCGATTTCTTTTCAGAACTTCCGATTCCCTGCGGCACAAAAATCTCACAGTATATAATACAAAAAGATTTGGCTTTTTTCTGGCATCCAGACTGCGTTTTACAATTGTAAACTGTGTAAAATCCTCCACCGAAATTCCAAGCAGTTTAGCTGCCTTTTTTTGCAGTTTAGAAAAAGAATCTTCCTGCCACGACAATTTACACTGAGATAATTGAAGCATTATTTTTCATTCTCCTTCCTCAACTGCAAAATATGTTTTGCTGCTATCATTGCGGTACTCCATGCAAAATGCAGATTATAGCCGCCACAAATTCCATCCACATCCAAAAGTTCACCCAAAAGATACAACTGTTTTTCCTTTTTTGATTCCATGGAATCCTGCACCACTTCTTCTACCGGCACACCGCCTGCGGTCACCTGCGCACGCTCCATGCCAAAGGTATCACGGATTACAAACCGGAAAGTTTTTACAAATTCCACCGGATTTTTTGCCCGTTTGCAAAGCGGCACCCATTTTTGTGGCAGCAATCCTTCCACGCCATGTTTCTTAATCCAGTTTTTTACTTCTTCCTTAGAAAGGGAAGGAACAAAATCAATCACACCTTCCACCAACCGGTTTTCATCCAGTGCTTTTGCTGCGATACGGCACATTTGAAAAACCGGGATGCCGGATACGCCGTTTTTTACAATCTGGATTTCTCCGGTTTCAAAAGCCTCCGTCTTCCCATCAATCATCAACGAAATTGTTCCCTGAACCCTCGTTCCCGCCGTCTTATTCCATACCACACCATCGCATACAAGACCGGTTAATCCGGGATATAACTTAGTAACTGTATGGTGGAAACTTTCTGCCAGCGAATAACCGCTTTCACTTCCTCCGCTCTCTTTCCCTGCTTTTCCGCCGGTTGCTAAAACAACATAGGCACTATTAAAATCTCCTTTTGATGTATGGACAAGAAATTCTTTTTTCTTTGTAATCTGCTCTACTTCACAGTCTTCATAAATTGTTACACCAAACTGTGTGCAGGCATGATACAGCCCATTCACAACAGTCGCAGCCTGATTCGTATGCGGATAAACATAGCCATCTTTTTCCCGGTGCAAAATACCATATTTTTCAAACTCTGCAATCACGCATTTTGCAGGCACCTCTGTCAAAAGATGAGAAATAAATTCCGAATTTCCATAATAACAATTCTCATTCATATGTAAATTGGTAAAATTGCATCTGCCATTTCCGGTTGCCGATAGTTTTTTACCAATTCGATGATTCTTTTCTAAAACTGTCACCTGCACGCCTTTCCTAGCAAGCATGACAGCACATAATAAACCAGAAGCTCCCCCTCCTACAACAATCACATCACACTGTGTCTTCATGACATCCTCCGTCTCTTCCTTTTATCTTCTCTATTATACCTTAACTGGAAAAGTTTTCAAGGACGGAATACAGCTCTTTTTCTGTCCGCACGGCGTATCCGCCCTGCAAAATCTTTTTGTCCTGCTTGGATAAATTTTCTTCTTTCAGACCGGTTTTCTCAAACGGTTCTTTCTCGTCCTTTCGGTAGATAACCACTTCGCCATCCTTCAATCGTAAAATATATCCCTGCTCACTCGATTTGTTATATACCTTGCGAATAACAATTTTATCCTCCGAAAATGACTCCAGTGTAATTTTTACAAGACCTTCTTTTTCTTCCTCCCATGACTTATCTTTAATTTCTACAGTCAGCTGCTTTTCCAGTTCTTCCCTTGTAAGACCGGCATACTCCGGTGGCATGTCTCTTTCTTCTTTTACCAGTTCTTCGGATTCTTCTTCCCACTTTTCAATCACTAATTTTGTCTCGCTTGTAACCCGCTGCTCCTGCTTGGTGCTTGTCTGAGCTGCATTTTGCTGCGCCATTTTTTTCTGTTCCTGCTTTTTTGCATACTCAAAACTTCCGTAACACAATAACGACAATACAAAAAACGCCACAAAAAAACTGCATATCACAATATATTTTCGATTCATGTTGTCCACCATCCATTCTTTTCAATCAATCGTTGCTCTTAGGGACAGTATCGTCAAAAATATCTGCCTTTATACAAAAAAGCACAAAACAACTGCGCGAACGCCTTTGCTTTGTGCTTTTAACATTTACTGTTTTATAAAACTAATTCATAACTCGTCCGATTTTAGCCGGATGACGATAATAAGCATTACTAATCTTAATACCATCACGAGGGTTGCTGGCATGAATTACCATACCGCCGCCAATATACATCGCAACGTGGTTAATACGGCTTCCGTTGCTGTAGAAGAACAAATCGCCCGGTTTTGGTGACGAAACTTTTCTTGTGCAGCCAGCCTGTGCTGCAGCGTTATGCGGCAGGGAATGTCCATACTTCGCATACAGACTCATTGTAAATCCGGAACAGTCTGTTCCGTTTGTAAGACTTGCGCCTCCCCAAACATAACGGTTACCTAAGAACTGTTTTGCATATTCCACAATCGATGCCTGACTTGACGATACACCGCTTGATGAAGATGCTTTCACGGTGCTTACCTTTGTCGCACGTTTCAGTGTATACTGCTCTTTCACAAAATCTTTTGCAACAAATGCATAATCATCATCCACATAAATGCAGATAAAGTCTTTCAACTGTTCCTGCATTGCCTCATATCCGCCGGCTCTCTTAATCGCATCTTTGGATATTTTCTGTTTTTTCACAATTTTTTTCACATAATCTAAAGTTAGTTCGCCCTCTTTCATGGTGAACTCCTCACCTTCCGATACAACGGAATAAATCGGAGCAGAAGTCGATGGAAGAGCACGTACACGAAGTGAATCTGTCTGGATTTCTACACACTCACGGCCTACTTTCGTCGCCAGTTTTTCTGCTTTCTCATCCGTTGTCAGATAAGACGCCTTTACATAGCCTTTTACCTTACCGGAAACAATCTTAGCCCAGCCTTTTTTGATGTGGTATACATGACATCCGGCATTCTTTGTCATCTTTCCTACTATTTTTCCACTCTCTGATGGCTTCTTTCTAACATTCAAATAGGTATCCACTTTATTGGCAACACCTAGTCTTGAATAATTTAAATTCAGTTCTACATGCGTATCCTTGTCCGTTTCCTTTGCTGTATCTGCTGTCTGTTCTGATACTGGTGCTGCAGTCGGTACAGCTGTCACATTTGGCTCCGATGCTACTAATACTTCAGATGCCTTTGCATCTACACTACCATTTGCCACATTGCTGCAATACTGCTCTAGCAATACGGTAGCACCCTCTACCTGCTCTTCTGAACCTACCATGGCAGCCTGCACGGAACATACACTGCCTACAATCAAACCACTCGCTAATGCAAGTGCAAAAAGTTTCTTCCCATATTTCTTCATCTTATTACCTTCTTCTTTACAAATTGTAATTGTTACGAAATTGTTACATTTGTTAAGAATTATAGCAACATCTATGTAATCTGTCAACCTTTCTTTCGCATTATTTCCTCATGTACTTCTTCCAACTCCATACGCATCATGGAAAACAAATCAATCAGACGCGGATTAAACACACCGCAATCACCTTCAATAATCATCTCAAATGCTTCTTCCGGTTTGTATGCCGGCTTGTAAATTCTCTCACTGATAAGTGCATCATAGGCATCTGCCACCCCCACAATCTGAGCTGCAATCGGAATTTCGTCTCCCTTTAATCCCAGCGGATAGCCATCACCATCATAGCGCTCGTGATGATACATACAAACCTCTGCACAACATTTATACAGTGCATAATCCGCACTGTCTTCTCTTGTAAGTTTCATCAGACGCTCAAAAATCTGTCTGCCCTTTCTCGTGTGATTTTTCATAATTTCCAATTCATTAAAATCAAGCCTTCCTGCCTTATGTAAAATCCGGTCCGGAACGACAATTTTCCCGACATCATGCAACATTGCCGCAAAGCAGATTGTATCCACATCCTCTTCCGATATTTTATAATCCGGACAGAACCGAATCACTTTTTCAAGCAAAATCCTCGTAAAACGCTGCACTTTTTCACAATGATACTCTGCATAAAAATCTCTGTTTTCGATAACAGAAATCACATAACTAAACAACATATCTTTTCCCTGTATCATATCTTCACCCCCTAATGAGCCAATGTATCAATGCGGTTATCATGTTTTACAAATTCCACATTGTTGTATATTTCCTTAATTGCAAATGGATCCTCATTCAAAAACAGTAACGTACCCGGATAAGCCCTCCCGGACACCTGAATCCTTGCCTCTTTTTGCTTTGTCATCTGCTCCATCTGGGCATTCCGTTCTGAAAAAAGCTCCTTACGGCTGCTCTTTAACGTATATACTGCTCGTGTCAGCCGCTGTATCATCATCGAAACTTTTTCATCATGCACCGGATTCGCCATTAATTTATTCAATCCATTTTCACACGTCTGCAATTCCGCCTGTGTCTGCTCAATCTTTTTCTGTAGTTCCTGATAAGCCGTCATATCTTCTTTGTCAATTCCCACACTGACAACGGTTGCAATTTCTGCTATATTTCCAATTCCATTACATGAAACACCTAATTTTGCGCAGGTTTTGCCACCAATAATCACACCTTTTCTTCCTTCCACCAGAAGTTTTCCGTTTGCTTTTAATTGGCAGTTGAGCAAATATGTTGCTTGCACATCTTTTCCCGCCGTCAGAACTGCCGACTCAAAAAACTGGCCCACAATACTTTTTCCTGCGATAATCTTTCCAAGCCCCTTTCCCTGACAGCCCTTTCGGATAATTATATCACCGCCGGCTTCAATCTGGCTCGCTTCACAGTGTCCGTCAATTACAATGTTTCCAGCCGCCTGCACAGAAAATCCGGACGTCACATTCCCCATGATATTTACATCACCATTAAAACGAATGTTTCCGGTTGCGGCATCGACATTACCGGGAACCGTATATAAATTTCGTATTTCTAACTTATTTTCACCCTCGTGCCACTCAATAATTCCATCAAGATCCGCATAATATTTCTTTTTATCTTCCGATACGCGCACGCCAATTACACGAAGTGCCGGAAGCTCTTTTCCACGTTTGGGACTAATCATCTGTCCTGTTACATCATAACCAAAAGTCCCCGCTGTCGCCGGAAAATATTCTGCAACCAAGGTATCTTTTTTTATAAATTCAAACAATTCCATATTTTTGTAATCCACAGTTCCATCAGCAAGTACCTTTGGCTTTGGATTCACTTCTTTCTTAAAATAATAGCAAAAGTGTGCATCTTCACCATCTATAGGCTCTTTTCCCTTAGCGACAACAACTTCTTTTGCAAACTGTTTTTCTCTTAACATCGCAATAATTGACTCCCGTAAAATCCCCTGCTTGACATCCTTGTGTTTCAGAAGTTTTAGAACATCTGAAACATCCATTTTCAAAAGTTCCTCTTTTAAAACATCACTTGCAAGTGAAAAATTAATACTTGCCTGCATCTTATCTTCCGATACAAACACACAGGATTCCAATAAATAATCATCTTCCTGCTTTTCCGGTACTTCCTCCTCTTGTTCTACTTCTCCTGCTTTTGTTTCACTTAGGAATTTACCCACCTCATCATCTAATAGAAGCTCACTCTGGTGTATTTTTTCAATTTTCTCAAGCATCTGCTCCGGCTCAAAATATTCTTTGGCAAATTCGGTAACATCAATTCCTTCTAGTAATCCTTTGCGAAGAATTTCCATCTGTTTTTGTGAAAAACACGGTTTTGCATAGACTTTTACATCAAGCCCCTGCTCTAAACCGTACCGGATTTCCCGCATCTGAAACCAATTTAACTCCGGGTCTGCATACACTGCCACATTCAGATTCTTCTGTAAACCAAGAATAATTTCATGAAGCTGAACCCCGTGAAAACTTTTTCGTATGTATGGAAGCAGATTCACTCCCGCTTCAAACGCATCATTAATTTCTTTTAACTGTTCCTCATCATAACCATCTTTCAAATATGGGGTAATGTCATGGTTCATCCGGATACCACGTCCAATTTCAAACAAAAGTTTTCCGGCATATCCCTGTTTAGCAAAAGGTGCCAGTAAAATTCCCTCTTCCATGCCTTTACGCACTGCACGCATCGTCGTATATTTGTAGGATGGGTCCGCATAACAGGAAATATCCATTTTACTTTCTAATCCCTTGCGGATTTCCCGCATCTGGTACCAGTCATAACGGGTATCACAGTAACTATCTACCACAATGCCCCGCTCTAATCCCTTGCGGATTTCTTTCATCTGTGGTGCCAGAAAATGCACATTCAAATATTTTTTTACATCCAGTTTTTCCTCCACACCTTTTACAATTTCCTGACACTGAAGCCAGCTAAATCCCTGCTCGATATATTTTTCAATGTCAATTCCAGCCTCTAAGGACGTACGGATTAGTTCCATCTCCAGCCAGCTTTTTGCCGGATCCATAAATAGTTCAACATCAACTTTACTCTCCAATCCCTTACGAATCTGCTCTAACTGCAGGGCATTAAAAGAAAGACGGCGATATCTTTCAATATCACCGCCTGCTTTTTTGCACAACAATAACTCCTTCTCATAATTCTTCTTCTGAATTTCCGCATCAATCTGTCGTTTCATGTACACCCCTTCTTCCCATGTAATTCTTCCATCGAACCTCAAATCATTCTCTTTTATAAGAATACCATGATTTTATGCTCTTTGTCAATTTATCATATGATAATGCAGACTAATCCGCCGTTTGAATCGTTTACCACTTTTTGTATGGTATCCTGCAACTTCACCTGACTTTCTTCTGTCAAGCGGTTTACCTTGGAATGGATTCCTTCATCCACTAACTGGCGGATTGTTTTTCCGAAAATATTGGTATCAAAAATGCCATCCGGATTTTCTTTTGCATTCTGACTGATGTAATCAATCAAATCCTTCGCCTGTTCTTCGCTGCCGACAATCGGTGCAATCTCCGTCTCAATGTTTGCCTGAATGATGTGCATGGACGGGCAGCTTGCTTTGATTTTTACACCATATTTATTGCCATGACGAATCAGTTCCGGGTCAGCAATCTGGATTTCCTTCTCCTCCGGCGGTACAATGCCATATCCTTTTCCCCTTACCTGATTGCAGGCAACCGCAAGAGATTCATAATTGTTTCTCATGCCTGATAGTTCCTTCAACAGCGAAATCAAATCGTATTCTCCCTCTATATTGGTTCCCACCATTTCACTCAAAATTTCATAATAATAACGGTCTTCAAAATCCACCGATAGATTGACAACACCATTTTCCAATTGTTTATCGCGGATGTACACGTCTTTGATATAAGGTGCCTGCATCTGAATGGAATCGTCCTGAATATCCTTCATGGTATGCACCTTCTGTATGACATTTCTGCACTTTTCAATCAAATCCTGTTTCAGCCAGTTATCCGGCTGCAAAAATTCAACCCACTTAGGAAGCAGGAAATTGAGCCTTGTAATCGGAAAATCCGCCAACAGCTGCTCCATGATACGAAACACATCCTCTCTGTCCATTGTCTTACAATTTACCGCCATCACAGTTTTCCCATACTGTGCTTCCAGCCGTTTTTTAAACTGTATAGTTTCCTGCGAATCCGGACGGCTTGTGTTTACAAGAATCAAAAAAGGTTTTCCTGCTTTTTCACATTCCATCACCGTTTTCTGCAGTGCCTCTTCAAAGTTTGCTGCAGCAATATCGCCAAAAGAACCATCTGTTGTGATAATCAATCCCAGATTAGAATGTTCCCTGATTACTTTACTCGTGCCAATCTCTGCCGCCTTTGAAAAAGGAATTTCTTCTTCCGACCACGGTGTTTTCACCATGCGCTCTTTTTCTTCCTCAATGGCACCAACGGCTTCCGGAACCAAATATCCCACACAGTCAATCAGTCTTATTTTCCCGGTTTCCTGATTGGAAAAATGAATCACTGCCGCCTCTTTTGGAATAAATTTAGGTTCTGTTGTCATAATCGTTTTACCGTCTGCCGACTGTGGCAATTCATCAATTGTTCTCACTTTTTCGTTGTCATCCGACATTTCCGGAATCACAACAAGCTCCATAAAACGTTTGATAAAAGTCGATTTGCCGGTACGCACCGGTCCGACTATTCCCAGATAGATTTCGCCTCCTGTACGCCGGCTCATATCCTGGTAGACATTGTATTTGTCCATAAAAAAATCCCCCTTGCATTGCTGGAGACACACTCGTATCTGCCTTCTGCTAAACTATATGCAAGGGGAATCTTAGTTATTCTAAGGTTTTATTTTTTCACCAAAGTTTTTTGTACTAAATCATAAAAATATTCGTATTTCATCATGTAAACAATGTAGTCTTCCAAAGAAGCATTATCGCTTGTTGCCGATTTGAAATTCTTGCGGTAATCGGCTTCTGTGATATTATTGCTCTTGCAGATTTCTGCAATTTTATCTTCAAAATCCTGCTTTGTCACACGATAGCCTTCTGCCTGTGCTACCGCCTCAGCCAAAAGTCTTTCTTTAGCAATGCTTTCATAATAGCTGTCCTCAGTCATACCATACATGCCAAGAAGTGTGCTTACATCCGTTCCGGACTGTGTTGCCTGACTCTCCAAAGATTTTGACTGAATTGCCTTAATCTTTTTAATGAGTTCATCCGGCACTTTACTAATCTTTGCTTCGCTTGTAATCTTACTCATCGCCGTTGAAAGCATCTGCTGTTCATTCTGGCTCTCTAATTCTTTCTTTGCTGCCTCTTTAAAAGCTTTCACAGTTTTCGTATTATAAGTAGAATCCAGTTTGGCAACTAAAGCATCCGTTGCTTCTTTGTAAATGTAATTTACTTTCAGTGTAAATACTGCCTCTTTTCCTGCCAGTGATGTCTCACGGTAATCTTTCGGGAAGGTTACTTTGGCATCTTTTTTCTCGCCAACTTTCATACCAACTAAAGCATCTTCAAAGCCGTCAATCATTTTACCGGAACCAACACGTAAAAACTGTGACTCAGCTGTTCCGCCGTCAAAAGCTTTGCCATTCACTTTTCCTTCATAATCAAAGTTAATCAGCTGATTCTTCTTTACCAGCGTATCCGAACTTTTCACTTCTTTTTCATCGCCGGCCGCAATCATAGAATCCAGTGCGGACTGAACATCACTATCGGAAACGCTCTTCTCAACTTCGATGTTTTTGTATTTGCCAAGAGTTACATAATCCGACGGGTCATACCCGAGAGATACATATTCCTCTTCACCAAATAACATCGCATGGAAACTTGGGATACTGTCAGTCGAGCATCCGGTCAGCATACAGGTCATAAGACCAAGTAAAATTGCTACAATATATTTCTTCTTCAATTTTCTTTCCTCCTTAGATAACGATAATCTTTTATCAGTATAGCACAAGATGGGAAGTATGAAAAGTGATTTTTTAGTGTCCTTATTGTGTCCTTTTATGCTCTCTCAACTGCTTGTTTCATAGACTGCACATATTCTTTCACATAAGGAACGCAGTTTTTACCGTATTTAGCTACAATTTTTACGATTGCACTGCCAACAATTGCTCCATCCGATATCTTTGCCATTGCTTCTGCCTGTTCCGGTGTTGAAATTCCAAAACCAATCGCACATGGAATGGAACACTCTTCTTTCACTGTTTGAATCAAATCTCCAATTGCTGTTCCGATTTCCGTGCGGACACCGGTTACACCAAGTGAGGAAACACAGTACAAAAAGCCTTTTGCCTCTTTTGCAATCATCCGCACACGGTCTGCCGAAGTCGGTGCCACCATTGAGATAACCACCAGTCCTTCTGCTTCAAAACTGCCGCGGATTTCTTCTTTTTCTTCAAACGGCACATCCGGTACAATAACGCCGGCAGCACCGCATGCTTTCGCTCGTTTTGCAAATTTCTCCACACCGTATACATAAATCGGGTTAATATAAGTCATAAAAACAATAGGCACATGGATTTTGTCTGCGATATCATCCACCATATCGAAAATTTTATCCGTTGTTACCCCGGCGGATAAAGCGCGGTCATCTGCTTCCTGAATGACCGGTCCTTCTGCTACCGGATCTGAAAACGGAATTCCGATTTCAATTAAGTCAGCACCAGCCTCCTGCATCGCCAAAATCAATTCACGAGTAACATCAAGGGATGGATCCCCTGCCGTAACAAACGGTATAAATGCTTTTTTATTTTTGAATGCGTCTTCTATCTTATTCATCGATTTCAATCCCCCTGTATCTGGCAATCGCTGCCACATCTTTGTCTCCTCGTCCGGAGATATTAACTACAATTATTTTATCCTTATCCATCTGCGGTGCTAATTTTCTTGCATAAGCCAAGGCATGAGAACTCTCAATCGCAGGAATAATTCCTTCAATCCGGGATAAATACTCAAATGCTTCCACTGCCTCATCATCGGTAATCGGTACATATTCTGCTCTTTTTGTGTCATACAAATGAGCATGTTCCGGTCCGATTCCCGGATAATCAAGTCCGGCAGAAATCGAGTAAACCGGTGCAATCTGTCCGTATTCATCCTGACAGAAATAGGATTTCATGCCGTGGAAAACACCCATTGTTCCGGTTGCAATTGTCGCTGCTGTTTCCGCGGTATGGATTCCTCGTCCCGCAGCCTCACATCCAATCAGGCGGACACTTTCATCCGGAATGAATTCATAAAATGCACCCATCGCATTACTTCCGCCACCTACACAGGCAAGCACGGCATCCGGAAGTCGTCCCTCTTTTTCCATTAACTGCTGTTTAATCTCGCGTCCAATCACACTCTGGAAGTCGCGCACCATCATCGGAAATGGATGCGGTCCCATAACGGAGCCAATTACATAGTGGGTATCTTCAATGCGTTTTGTCCACTCTCTGAGTGTTTCGTTGACGGCATCTTTTAATGTCTGTGTGCCGCTTGTCACAGCATGTACTTTCGCCCCTAATAATTCCATGCGGTATACATTCAAAGCCTGCCTGTCTGTATCCACTTTTCCCATGAAAACTTCACATTCCATTCCAAGAAGTGCTGCTACAGTCGCTGTTGCCACACCATGCTGGCCGGCACCGGTTTCCGCAATCAGACGGGTCTTTCCCATCTTTTTTGCTAACAAGGCCTGACCCAGTGCATTATTCAATTTGTGGGAACCGGTATGGTTTAAGTCCTCACGCTTTAAATAAATTTTCGCACCGCCCAAATCCTCGGTCATATGTGCCGCATAGTAAAGCCCTGACGGTCTTCCTACATATTCATGAAGCAGTGTATCTAACTCCTTAATAAATTCCGGATCTTTCTTATAATGTTCGTATGCTTCTTCCAATTCAATGACTGCATTCATTAAGGTTTCCGGTATATACTGTCCACCGTGAATGCCAAATCTTCCTTTTGCCATAATCTCTATTCTCCTTTTAATTGTTGTAACATTTGTTTTTTGTTTTCGCTTCGCATAAAGGTCTCACCAATCAATACCGCGTTGACACATCCCTTTTCCAGTTCGACAATATTTTCTCTTGTCTTAATACCGCTTTCTGCCACAAAAAGGATTTCTTTTGGCACCTTTTCGCGAAGTCGGATTCCGTTATGAATATCCACCGTGAAATCTTTTAAGTTCCGGTTATTTACACCAATAATTCTCGCTCCTGCCCGGACTGCCATCTGAATTTCTTCTTCATCATGTGCTTCCACCAATGCAGACAATCCCAGTTCATCACAGTGCTTGTGGTAACGGGTCAGTGTCTCTTCATCTAACAGAGCACAAATGAGTAATACAGCACTGGCTCCTGCCGCCTTTGCCTCATCAATCATGTATTCATCCACGACAAAATCTTTACGAAGAAGCGGCGTCTGTACGTGCTCCGCAATTTCTGCCAGATAATCAATACTGCCTAAAAAGTAATCGGGCTCCGTCAAAACAGAAATTGCATCGGCACCTGCCTTTTCATAGTCTTTGGCTATTGCCAGATAATCAAAATCCCCGGCAATTACACCTTTGGACGGTGACGCCTTTTTCACTTCGCAGATAAAAAAAACGCCATCCCTTGCCAGTGCTTTTTCAAAGCGAAACGGCTCTGTCGCTTTTGCTTTTTGTTTCGCTTTTTCTGCCATCACATCCGGAGAAATCCTCTTTTTTGATTCTGCTACACGCACTCTTGCTTTTTCTGCAATTTCATCCAGTATCATGTCGTCCTCCTTTATTGCTGTGTTGCTTTTACAAACTCTTCCATCTTCTCATATGCCTCGCCGCTGTTAATGAGCTCTTCTGCCTTTTTAATTCCCTCTTCCATCGTCAAATTTTCAGAGCCAAGATAAATACCGATACCGGCATTCATAAGAACAACGTCACGTTTCGCGCCTTTTAATGTTCCGGAAAGAATATCCTTCGTAATCTGTGCATTTTCTTCCGGTGTGCCGCCAACTAACTCAGCCAATGGGTACGTAGAAAGTCCAAACTGCTCCGGTATAATCTCATATGAAGTCAGTTCTCCATCCTTAATCTCACAGCAGTATGTAGGACCCGTTACCGTAATCTCATCAAGTCCATCGCTGCCGCATACCGACATTCCTCTTGTGACACCAAGATTTGCTAAAACTTCTGCCAGTTTTTCCACCAGTTCTTTATCATAGACACCAAGAAGCTGATGGGAAGCATTTGCCGGATTCGTAAGTGGTCCAAGAATATTAAAAATCGTTCTCTCTCCCATTTCTTTACGAACCGGTCCGACATTTTTCATTGCCGAATGATATTTCTGTGCGAACAAAAATGCCATATCCGTCTCTTCGAGCACTTCTTCTGCCCGGTCTGTCTCAAGCATTAAATTCACTCCTAATTTTTCAAGAATATCTGCGGCACCGCTTTTACTGGAAACACTACGGTTTCCGTGTTTTGCTACCGGGATTCCCGCTGCTGCGATAACAAAGGCTGATGTTGTGGAAATATTAAAGGTTCCGACTTCGTCACCACCGGTTCCAACAATTTCAAGTGCTTCTTTCTTTGGCTGCAAATGAGTTCCAACAGCTCTCATTCCTTTGGCACATGCCGTTATTTCCGTAATGGTTTCACCTTTCATACGAAGTGCCGTCAAAAACGCTGCCATCTGAATCTGAGAAGCCTCTCCGGTCATAATTTCTTTCATCGTCTCAAGTGCTTCCTCGTAAGTTAAATCCTCATTGTTAATTACTTTGTGTAATGCTTCTTTAATCATAACAGTCACTCCAGTCTAATGTATTTTCAAAAAATTATTTACCAGTGTCATCCCCTGCGGGGTAAGAATTGATTCCGGATGGAACTGAAGTCCGTATACCGGATATTTTTTATGGCAGACTGCCATGACTTCATCATTTTCGTCTTTGGCAATCACCTGTAACTCATCCGGCATGGAAGCAAGGTCAGCAATCAGTGAATGATATCTTGCCACTGGAATCTGTTTGTCCAATCCCATAAAAATAGGGTTTTCGTTATCAATCGTTACCACACTTTGTTTTCCATGCATTAACTGTTTCGCATGACAGATTTTAGCGCCAAACACTTCACAAATTGCCTGGTGTCCAAGACACACACCAAGAATTGGAAATTCACCTTTTAACTGCCCGATTACTTCCTCACAGATACCGGCATCTTTCGGATATCCGGGACCCGGTGACAAAATAATGTGCGTTGGCTTCATCGCCCGAATTTCATCAATGGTGCATTCATCGTTGCGAACCACTTTGATATCCGGCTCAACTGTTCCAAAAAACTGCACCAGATTATACGAAAAACTATCGTAATTATCAATTAGAAGTATCATGGTTTCAGCGCCTCCTTTGCATTTTCAATCGCAAGCATCACAGCCTTTGCTTTGTTGGCTGACTCTTCGTATTCCATCCGTGGTTTGCTGTCTGCCACGATACCGCCGCCTGCCTGAACATAAACTTTACCATTCTTTTTCACTGCCATACGGATGGCAATGCAGGTGTCTAAGTTTCCACTGAAATCAATATATCCAAGCGCTCCACCGTAAATGCCGCGCGGTTCTTTTTCCAGTTCATCAATAATTTCACAGGCGCGGATTTTCGGTGCTCCCGATAAAGTTCCCGCCGGCAATACGGAAGCGATGGCATCCAGCGCATCCTTATCTTTGCGGATATTGCCTTCCACCTGTGAGCAGATGTGCATGATTTTGGAATACTTATGAATCATTTTGTATTTGGTCACTTCTACCGAACCAAACTCGGAGATTCTTCCCAAATCATTTCTTCCCAAATCCACTAACATGTTGTGCTCCGACAATTCTTTTTCATCGGATAACAAATCTTTAACAAGTGCTTCATCTTCTTTTTCATCATTTCCTCGCGGTCTTGAACCGGCAACCGGGAATGTGATTAAACGCCCATTCTCTAAACGAACCAAAGTTTCCGGTGAGGTACTCATGATTTCTACATCTTCCAAATTCATATATACCATGTATGGTGATGGATTCGTTGTCCGTAGCACACGGTATGGATGAATCAGACTTCCCTCATAATCACTGGAAAAGCGTCTTGATAAAACTGCCTGAAAAATATCACCATCGTAAATATATTCTTTTGTCTTTTCAACAATCTTCGTATATTCATCTTCTGTGACATTGCACTCAAATTTCACTTTGTCATAAATTGGCTCTTCCGGAATCCTCGACTCATCGCGAATCAAAGCAATCATTCCTTTGATATCCGCTTTTGCCTTTGCATAGTTGGCGGCAATATCACCATCCGCCCGGACATTTACAATGAGGACAATTTTTTGTTTCAAATGGTCATAGGCAATCACCTTATCAAACATCATCAAATCGTAATCCTCAAATTCGCCCCGCTTAACCGATAGTTTCTTTTCCGCCTGAGCAATCATCGCATAGGCAAAATATCCGACAAACCCACCGGCAAATGGTGGCATTCCTTCAATCTTAGGAGCTTTATGCTCTGCTAAGATATCTCTTAATATCCGGAAACAATCGTCTGTCTCAACCGTTTTTGTCTCCTGTCTTTGTTTTATCGTTACTGTATTTTCCCTGCAGGAAACCCGCATAACAGGGTCATATCCGAGGAACGAATACCGTCCCCATTTCTCTCCTCCCTCAACACTCTCTAACAAGTAATAATTCTTTTTCCCTGCCGCGATTTTTCTTAATAACTGAATCGGCGTAACCAAATCGGCAAAAATTTCTTCCTGAATCGGTACTAAATCATACCCTTTTGCCAGTTCTTTCACTTCTTCTAACGTTTTTGTTGTCATACTTACCTCCATTCTAAAGCATTTATCGCTTTTTGGAACGGTGTGATTGAATCAGAAGTATAATCAGTAATCTTAGGAAATAAAAAAGCTCTTATCCCTATCCTTCTTCGGATATAGGGACAAGAGCTGTAAATTCTCCTGCGGTACCACCCACATTGATTACAAAGTAATCCACTCAATCATGCACCATCATGCATTCCTGTAGATAACGGTCCAGGTTTCCGTCAGCGTCTACTCTCAGATTTGATTTCAAGCTGCCCTCCCGAGTCCATTCACTGTCCACTGGCTATTGCCTCGCACCTGCCGGCAACTCTCTGAAAACGACATAGACACCTACTATTCTCGGTCAACGGTTTTTCCATCTGCTACTAATATACTCTCATTTTTTTTTGATGTCAACATTTTTTATAAATTTTTCACTTTAAACTCCCGTTCTGCCGCCCGGCGCTGGTCTTTTTTAGCAATATCCTGACGTTTGTCATATAATTTTTTACCTTTTGCCAAAGCAATCTCGACTTTTATCAAACTTCCCTTAAAATATACACTGAGCGGAACTAACGTATAACCTTTTTGATTCATCTTTCCAATCAGTTTGCGAATCTCATATTTGTGAAGCAGAAGTTTTCTTACACGCAGCGGATCTTTGTTAAAGATATTTCCTTTTTCGTACGGATTGATATGCATACCGTAAATCTGCACTTCATTATTTTTGTCAATCCGGATAAATGCCTCCTTAATGCTGCAATGCCCCTGTCTGACGGATTTCACCTCCGTGCCAACAAGTTCTATACCTGCTTCATACTTTTCTTCTATAAAATAATCATGCCATGCTTTTTTATTATTTGCAATTAATTTGCGTGTTTCTTTTCCCATGCTTTTTTCTCCTTTATTCACTGTCTTTTGGCGAATTATCGGCAATCGCAAAATCAATCGTTCTGGTCAGCCGGTCCGCTCCAATCACACGAATCTTTACGGTTTGCCCCATACTATATTCTTTTCCGGAATAATGCCCAATCACGCGGTACTTTTCCTCCTGATATTCATACTGGTCATCATCCATATCCGCAAGGCGAATCATTCCTTCGACTGTGTTGTCAAGTTCTACATAAATTCCCCACGACGTGACACCACTGATAATTCCCTCATACATTTCTCCGATATGAGCCTGCATATATTCTACCTTTTTCATTTTATCCACTTCACGCTCTGCCTCATCAGCAAGACGCTCACGGTCGCTGCATCGCTTTGCAACTCCCGGCAAAATGGATTCATAATGGGCAATTCTCTTTGGGGAATGTCCATACCGCAGATTCTCTTTAATAATTCGATGAATCTGCAAATCCGGATAACGGCGGATTGGTGAAGTAAAGTGACAGTAATACTGAGTCGCCAGACCAAAATGTCCGGTGTTTACCGTTGTATATTGTGCCCGCTTCATCGCACGCAAAGTCAGACGGCTCAAAAAAGCCTCTTCCTTTGTTCCTTCGATTTCCTCAATTAATTTTTGAATTTCCCGCGGATGAATCTCTCCCTGGCTCAGTTTGATATGATGTCCAAAGCCAGCCGTCATGCGTGCTAAATCCTGAATCTTCTCCGCATCCGGATATTCATGTGTACGATATAAAAACGGAATGTCCATCCAGAAATATTCTTCTGCCACAACCTGATTTGCCGCCAGCATAAATTCTTCAATTATTTTGGTTGCAATATTTCTATCGTATGGCTCAATAGCAATCGGATGCCCTTTGTCATCTAATTTTATTTTACACTCCGGAAAGTCAAAGTCAATGGAACCTTTCTTTTTTCTCTTTTTGCGAAGAATCAAAGCCAGTTCTTTCATTGCCTCAAACATCGGCACAAGTTTCTCGTACCGCTCGCAGGTTTCTTTTTTATGATTGGTAACGATGTCATTCACATCCGTATAACTCATCCGCTCATTCACACGAATCACCGTCTCTGCAATACGATGGGATTTCACCTGTCCCTTTTTATCAATTGTCATCATACAGCTTAACGCCAGACGATCAACACCCGCATTTAACGAGCAGATTCCGTTACTAAGTGCAAACGGAAGCATTGGTATTACGCGGTCGACTAAATAAACACTTGTCCCACGATTGAGTGCTTCTTTATCAAGCGGCGAATGTTCCGTGACATAATGGGATACATCCGCAATGTGAACACCAAGTTCATACTCGCCCTCTGCTGTCTTATTTAGTGTAATCGCATCATCCAAATCTTTGGCGTCTTCCCCGTCAATGGTGACAGTGTCCTGATTTCTTAAATCCACACGTCCACCAACCTCTGACGGCTCCACGACAAGCGGAACTTTTGCCACCTGTGTCATCACCTCATCTGGAAACGAATCCGGCAGTCCAAACCCTTTCACAATCGACATAATATCTACGCCCGGATCGCTTGGACGACCTAATATCTGTGTCACATAACCTTCCGGACTTTTTTTGTCATCTCCGTAATCCGTAATTTCCACAACTACTTTATGCCCATTTTCCGCCTCTAAAGTTGCTCCCTTTGGAATATAAATATCCTGATTCCATTTCAAATTATCCGGCAGGACAAATGTGATTTTCCCTTTTCTCTGAAACGTTCCAACAACTGTATGAATGGCACGTTTCACAATTTGAATTACTTCACCTTCCGGCCGTCTTCCCGACATCCCGGCACTCTTTTTCAAAAGAACTTTTACTAAATCACCATGAAAGGCATGGTTGCAATAAGATTCCGGAATAAAAATATCCTCTTTCTGTCCTTCCACTCTTACAAAACCAAATCCTTTCTGGGTTGCCATAAATTCTCCAACAACAATATTTTCCTCCGGTAGTCCGACAAGCCCCCTGCGGTTTATCGCAATTTTTCCTTTTGCAATAAGGCGGTCAAGAACCTCATGAAATTCTCCTCTCTGTTTCTTCGGAACATTCATAAGTGCTGCCATTTCTTTTATTTTCATCGGACGGTAATGTTCATCTTCCACAAAAGATAAAATCATGTGTTCCCGCTCGTGCATTCTTTCTTCCTGCATTTTATTTCTCCTCATATCTCTATTTCCAAAGATAAAACAAAACACCTCCTCAAACTGCTGTGAGGAAGTGTCTTACTTTGTTATCGTATGCCTGATTCACAAACAAATCTTTTTTAGTCTAACCATGAAGTACAAAGAACTACCGATAATACAACAAATAATATGGCAAGTACTCTGGTGATTTTAACAAGCATTCCCTCCTGGGAACGACCCTTGTTTTTTGACCAATAACTGTCTGCAGCACCGCTCAAAGCGCCAAGACCTGATGTTTTACCTTCCTGCATTAATACTACAATTACGAGTGCAATACAAATAATGATATATGCTACTGTCGCAATCATCTTCAATGTTGACATTTTTTAGTCCTCCTGTTTCTTATTGGTAAGGAATGTAGGAATCTTAATATCATCCATTCCTTGTTTGTCATTTGACATTGGATTTGCAATTCCACGGCTCACTACCGGCATCTCTTCTTTTACCGCCTGACGTTCTGTGGCTCTTGTCGGAGAAACTCCGGAAACCGGGCTTTTCTTTGCCTGACTGTTAAATCCATCTAAAAAACTCAAACCACTTTTCTGCGGAGTCGTTTGACGATTTTTCAAAAAACTTGGTGTACCGGATGCACCAAAATTGGAACTGAAAGCGGAAGCAGGTTTTGATTCCTGATCAAGTCCGGTTGCAATTACTGTAATCATAACAGAATCCGAACTTGTCTCATCGTACATGGCACCGAAAATAATTGTTGCATCTTCTCCTGCCAGTTCCTGAACATAAGTAGCAGCCTCATTGGCTTCAATCAGACTAACCTCACCGGACACATTGATAATAACATGTGTTGCGCCGTCAATGGATGTCTCCAGAAGCGGACTGGTGATTGCCTGTTTCACAGCATCGATGCACTTCTCATCGCCTTTACCTTCACCGATACCAATATGTGCAATTCCTTTATCTTTCATTACTGTTACAACATCAGCAAAGTCAAGATTAATCAGTGCCGGTGTGTTAATCAAATCGGTAATACCCTGAACACCCTGCTGTAATACTTCATCTGCTTTCTTCAATGCCTCCGGCATCGTCGTTCTGCGGTCGCAGATTGCAAGCAGTTTATCGTTTGGAATTACAATCAGTGTATCCACGCACTCTTTGAGTTTCTCAATTCCACCGAGTGCATTTTTCATACGTATTTTACCTTCAAAATTAAATGGCTTTGTGACGATACCTACCGTCAATTTACCCATATCTTTTGCAATTTTAGCAACAACAGGTGCTGCACCGGTTCCGGTTCCACCACCCATACCGCAAGTAACAAATACCATATCGGCATCTTTTACAATCTCAGCTAATTCATCACGGCTCTCTTCTGCAGCCTTCTCACCGATTTCAGGCTTTGCTCCGGCACCGAGTCCCTTTGTCAGTTTTTCCCCAATCTGCATACAAATCGGTGCCTTGCAGCGTTTCAAAACCTGCTTGTCCGTGTTAATACATACAAACTCGACACCTTTGATGCCCTCATCTATCATTCGATTCACGGCATTATTCCCAGCTCCACCAACACCAATTACAAGTAGATTCGCTGTTTCATTCTCTGCCTCACTCGTCATAATCTCTAACACAACAGTTCCTCCTTCTATATTCAATAGAAATCATTATGCACAGTCACATATAATTATATAATACGTTTTTTTGCATGAATAATCAAGTACAAATTTACAAAAATAGCAACTTATTCATTTTTTTGGCTGTTTTAAAATGACATCACCGCCAACTTTATAATTTCTCAAATCAATTTCGCCGGTCTGTCCGTTTTTCTCAACCTTGGCAAGCACGCTCGACAGCGCAGAAATTTCTTCATCATAATTCTCTTTTTTACCAAGAGACACCTGAATTTCACCGGCGTACAGATAAGCTTCGTTCTTACTGTCAAATATAACTTTATCCCAGTTCACATTATAGTGCTTAAAAAGATTTGCCAAATTTAAAATCTGGCTCAAAAGGGAATCATCTTCCATCTGCACTTTTGAATATAACGTAAAAGTCGTCAGATTCTTCGTCTCAAACAAAGGGATCCCCTTTACGGCTTTGTCCGAGCTTTGCAGTACAATACCATCTTTATCAAAGTAAATATACTGGTTCGAATACGCAATTCCTGCCACAATGCTTTTCTCATACAGTTTAATATGAATCTCATTCGTAGACGGATAATTCACTTCATATTCACGTACAAATGGCAAATCCGGAGTTAACGATAACTTCTGCATAAGCCAAAACGTTAAAATATTTTTTTCAAATATATTTGACTGGAATTTTTCTTCCATTTCACGGCTGCTGTAATAGGTATTTCCCTCAATCGATACTTTTTTCACACGAAAGAAAAAAGCACAGAATAAGAGTATCACAACAACCGCTCCGATTACCCACAGTCCTTTATGACTTTTCCTTTGTTCTTCCATTAAAGCCATCCTTTCTCACAAACATTTTTTTGCCCGGATTCCAATCTCACTGACACGGGAAACTAAATTTTCATAACCGCGCTCAATCAGATTTTCCTGCTCAATCCGGGTTTTTCCATCTGCCATTGCTGCCGCAACCACAAGTCCCGCTCCGCTTCGCAAATCCCATGCTACGACATTTGCCCCGTGAAGCTTTGTCACGCCAATAATTCTTGCTCGGTTACTTACAAAATCAATGTTAGCCCCCATTTTATGAAGCTGCCCAATCAGACGGAAACGGTTTTCAAACACTTTTTCCTCTATCGTACTTACCCCGTTTGCTTTTGCCAAAACCGGAAGAAGCAATGACTGGTCATCCGTAGGAAATGCAGGATATGGTCCGGTAGCAACGTAAGAAATAGCTTTTGCCGGTCTTTTTTTCTCTAACCGGACATAGTGCTTTTCTCTTGTCTCCTCGCCACCCAGACAATGCCAGATTTCTCTTTCCTTTTCGCCAAACAAATCCTCAGACCTTAAGGTAAGACTGCCGCCGCAGCCCGCCACCAGCATAGCAAAGGTAAAAAACACAATCCGGTCGCCGCACACAGTCCACGGAACACCACAAAGTTTCTTCTGTCCCACAATTCGGATTCGTCTGGTTCCCTCGCCAAAAATCTTTGCTCCTGCCACTTTTAAAAAGCGGCACAGTTCTACAATTTCCGGCTCACACGCTGCATTCTCGATGATCGTCTCTCCCTCTGCCAGAGAAGCTGCTAAAATCACATTTTCCGTTGCCCCTACACTTGGAAACGGGAGAACAATATCCGCACCATGCAGTGGTTCAATACACCGGCATATCATTTTATCTTCCTCTTCCACAATCTCAACCCCCATTTTCTGAAAGGCGTAAATGTGAAAATCAATCGGACGCTTTCCAATCGAACAGCCTCCCGGATAAGAAATTGTCACCTCACCAAATTTTGCAAGACATGCCCCCATTAACAAGACAGAAGCTCGCAGTTCTTTTACGGCATCCTGACAAATCACCGTCTTGTCGAACGTATGCGAATCAATCATCACCTGGTGTCCTTCAACCAAAACGCTGCCCCCTAATTCTTCCACTAGAGACAGCATCACTTCTACATCATGAATTTGGGGACAATTTGTGAGCATCGTCTGTTCACCGCATAAAAGCGCAGCCGCAATCAGCGGCAGGGCTGCATTTTTACTACCCTGTACCACGCTTTCTCCATGTACGCATTGTCCGCCCCATATTTCAATCGCCATAAAGTCACCACATCAATACGTTCTCAAACTTATTGTATGCCTGCTCGTGCCTTACGTGCTTTTACATTTTGTGGAAATTCCGAGAACCAGGCCCATTTCCGCCATCAAAATCATGACTGATGTACCACCATAACTAATAAACGGAAGCGGAATTCCGGTTGATGGCATAGAGTTCGTAACAACGGCAATATTAATGACAACCTGGGCCGCAATGTGAATCATGACGCCGGTGCAGATAAGACCGGAGAACAAATCCGGTGATGTCATGGCAGAATTCAAAATACGCCACATCATAATGACAAACATCATGATGACAATTCCGGCACCAATCATGCCAAGTTCCTCACATATAATAGAAAAAATCATATCGTTATGCGATTCCGGAATAAATCCGAGTTTCTGCATACTTTCACCAAGTCCGGTTCCAAATAAACCGCCGGAAGCAATGGCGTATAATCCCTGTAAAATCTGATATCCTTTTTCGGTTCCCTCTACATTCCGCCACACTTCAATACGGTCAGAACGGAATCCCGCACCAAAGGATATATAAATCGCCACCAATGCAGCAGCGGCAAGAAACACACCGACATACCACCATTTTTTCTTTGCTGAAACAAAGCACATGCCAAACCAGATAATAAAAATGACAATCGCGGTACTTAAATTTTCCATGGCTACTAAAACCGCTAAAAATCCAATCGGAAGAAACACTCTTATAATTCCAATCGGTTTACTCATATCCTGCGGTCTCTTTTGAATTAAATAAGCTGTTATCAGAATAACAACGATTTTAGTTATCTCGGATGGCTGAATGGAAATCGGTCCGATAAACAGCCATCGTTTCGCACCATTTAATTCCGCTCCCACAAACAATACTGCCAATTGAAGGACAACGGCAATCAGATACAAAAAAGTCACAAACCGCATCCGCAGTAAAGGCAGTCGTTTCGTAAACAGCCGGTAATCAAATTTCGCAACAATTAACATCGCCACGACACCGACAATAACACCAACCGCCTGTTTTTTAAGAAAATAAGCAGAATCCCCATATTTTACCTGCGACGTATAGGAACTGGCACTGTAAATCATCAGCATACCAAATCCAACCAGACACAGCGTAATCAACAGCAGACTGTAATCAAATGAACTCTGTTCTGTTTTGCCGGCTCTTGCCCTTTTCTTATTCACAGCAGTCCCTCCTGACTCCCTTTATAAATTTCGAACATACTCTTTAAACAAAGTTCCTCTCTGCTCGTACGAATCAAACATATCCCAGCTCGCACAAGCCGGAGATAACAGCACCGCATCACCTTCGGATGCAAGTTCTGCACCACGTGATACCGCCTCCTGCAAAGATTCGACAAACTCGTAATCGGTAAATCCAAGTTTCTCAGCAGTCTTTGCAATTTTATCTTTGGTTTCACCCATAAGCAAAAGTTTTTTTACTCTGCCGCCAAAACTTTGAATCCACTCATCGAATTCGCCGCCTTTATCATAGCCGCCGCCAATCAGGACCGTCGGTTTGCTCATCGACTGAATTCCCTTAATCGCAGCATCCGGATTCGTTCCTTTCGAATCGTTATAATAATCAACACCTCTTACCGTTTTGACAAATTCAACACGGTGCTCCACCGCCTGAAATTTCTTTACAACAGAAAGAATCGTATCCATCGGAACGCCTAATTTTCTTGTAATTAAAATAGCCGCCATAATATTTTCGCAATTGTGGTCACCCGGCAGATTGCACTCCGACATATTCATCAGAACCTCACCTGTTTTGGCGTCCACAATATCTTTATTGTCATTCTGGTACAAACCATTTGCAATCTTTTGTTTACTGCTAAAGAATGTCACTTCACAAGGCATTTCTTTCGCACTGTCACGTAAAACGTCATCCTCATAATTAAGTACACACAAATCCTCTTTTGTCTGATTTTTCGTAATGGATAATTTTACCCGTATGTACTCTTCCATTGTTTTATGCCGGTTTAAGTGGTCCGGTGTAATATTCAAAACCGCACTCACAACCGGATGGAACGTATCAATCGTCTCCAACTGGAAACTACTGATTTCTGCCACCGTAACCGAATCGGCAGCGCTTTTCTCCACTTCTTTCGTATACGGATTACCAATATTTCCGACAACAAAAACTTTTTCTTTGTAAGCTTTCATAATCTCACCAACAAGCGTTGTTGTCGTTGTTTTACCATTTGTTCCGGTAATTCCTGCCACAACTCCTTTTTCACAGAGAAAAGCAAGTTCAATCTCACCAATGATTGGAATGTTTAATTCACGCAGTTCACTTGCCAAATCAATATCCAACGGAACACCCGGACTAAACACCGCACAGGCAAAACCGGCAAGTTCCTCTTTTGTCATTTTGCCAAGAAAAACCGGTGCGTCATAACCGGACACATCCAAATCTTTTTTTCCGTCAAACAAACTGACCTTAGCGCCCATATTTTTCAGCAGTTCATATGCTGCCATGCCACTTTTTCCTAGTCCGGCAACTAATACTTTTTGATTCTCTAAATCCATTTTATTCATCCCTTCTCCGGTAAATTACAATGCCATAATACCAACCAGACATAATAATGCTGTAACAATACTAAATGCTGCTACAACCTGTGTCTCTGAATAACCGCACAACTCAAAATGATGATGAATTGGCGCCATTTTGAAAATTCTCTTTCCGTGAGTCAGTTTAAAATAACCAACCTGCAAAATAACAGAAAGGACTTCTACCAGATAAATCAAGCCGATAATCACAATAAATAACGGCATATGAAGCATCAGCGCAATGGAGGACACAAAACCACCAAGGGCTAACGAACCGGTATCACCCATGAAAACTCTCGCGGGATATGTGTTAAACAGTAAAAATCCCAAAAGACTTCCTACCACGGCTCCTGTAATCGGTGTCATTGATGGATTCAGACTCAGTGCAGCAATCGTAAAGAATGTTGCTACAATTACGGTTACACCGGATGCCAGACCATCTAAGCCATCGGTAAAGTTTACACCATTTACCGTACCAAGTACGACAATAAAAACAAAAATGATAAACAGCCATGTTGGCATAACGAATCCATCTCCGCTTACAAACGGAATTTTAATGGATGTATTCAAACCGGCAATTTTGAAGTAATAGTAAATAAATACACCGGTCACAACAAACTGCAATGCCATCTTCTGCAAAGGAGTCAACCCAAGCGAACGTTTTTTTACCACCTTGATGTAGTCATCCAGAAAACCAATCAGACCAAAACCAAGTGTCATAAATAAAACGGGAAGAATTTCCGTGAATTTGCCAATATAAATTAAGGAGGTCAGCAAAATACTTGCCAAAATCACAAGACCACCCATTGTCGGTGTTCCATTCTTTTTCAAATGAGACTGTGGTCCTTCTTCACGCTCGGTCTGTCCAAACTTTAATTTCCTCAGAAAAGGAATCAAAATCGGGCAAAATACCACGCTGATTAAAAAAGAAATTATAACCGGCATAAACACACTAAGACTTAGATTATTCATTCATATCCACCTCTTCTTATCTTATTAAGTACGTCAACGCACGTGTCTATTTTATACCATTACGAGCCTTACCGCAAGCACTTATTCAGCAAATCAGTTTTTGCATAAATAAGGGAGAATGTTTTCAAACAGCGCAGCAATTGCCGGTGCTGCCACAGTACCTCCATAGTATAGGCCCTGCGGTTCATCAATCCGCACAAGTGCAATAACTTTTGGATTCTCGACCGGAGCAAAACCAATGGTTGACGCAATATATTTTCCATTACCGCGCGGAAGTTTCTCACTTGTTCCGGTTTTTGCGCCAACGGAAAATCCTCTCACAGAAGCCTTATGTCCGGTTCCTTCTGAAACAACCTTGCCAAGTGCCATCCGAATCAAATCCGAAGTTTCCTTTGACACAACACGTTCTTTCTTTCCATATGAAAAATGTTTCATAAGACTGCCATCGGCACTAACTGCGCTGACACCGAAATGCGGTGTAATGGAATACCCTCCGTTTATCATGGAACCTGCAAGGCTTACAAGTCTGATCGGTGAGAGCTGGAAGGACTGCCCAAAAGACATCGTTGCCAGTTCAACTGCTCCAACATTTTTCTCTTTATGTATAATGGTCGACGCCTCCCCCGGCACATCAATCCCCGTCCGATTCATCAATCCAAAATCTGACATCTTGCGGAAAAAGTCAGATACACCGACTCTTGCGCCCACTTCAATGAAAACCGGATTGCATGAATTCATAATGCCATCTAAAAATGTCTCACTGCCGTGTCCTCCTTTTTTATGACAGCGTATCCGTCTGTCCTCCACTATTTTATAACCAGGACAGTGAAAACGGTCCGTCATCTTCACAACACCTTTTTCGAGTGCTGCCGCCGTTGTCAGTATCTTAAATGTGGAACCTGGTTCATAAGTATCCGACACACAAGGGTTCCGCCACATAGCATTTCTCTTTTCACTCTTTTCCTTTGCCGACATTTTACTCAAATCTCCGGAAATCCGGTATGGATCATTTAAGTTAAATTCCGGTGCCGATGCCATCGCATAAATCTCTCCATTCTGAGGATTCATAACAATAATATCCACGCTTTTCGCCTGTTTCTTTTTCAGCAGATAATTGGCTAACTGGTCCGTGTATTCCATCACCGGTAAATCAAGACTGGTATTTAATGTCCAGCCTGCCACCGGCTCAATGCGGTCTTCGGCTCCATTTTCAATTTCCGTACCATAAGCGGTCGTCATTGTCAAAATCGAGCCATCCAATCCTTTTAAATATTTTTCATAAGATACTTCCAAACCGATAATTCCCTGATTATCACCGCCGGTAAAACCAAGCACCTTTGATGCCAGCGAGTCATAGCGGTACTCTCTTTTATAGTCCTCATCGACGGTAACACCCGCCAATTTGTAATTTCGTATCCGATCCGAAGTTTCCTTATCCACGTTCGATTTAATTTTTTCACGCAAAGAAACCTTCTCCACTTTTTTCCGGACCTCTTTCTCGTCTAACATCAATTCCTTCGACAAAAGGGTTATCACCCGTTCCGGCTCCTTCATCTGACTGTGGATTACGGATATAGTCGATACGGACCGATTTGCCGCTAATACATTGCCGTGACAGTCCTTGATTTCTCCTCGTTCCGCCTTAATCTTTCGCTCACGCTCATGAAGTTCCTTCGCCTGTACTCCATAATAATCCGCTTTTCCTATCATGAGATAAAAAAGCCTGCCAAGCAGTGTTAAAAGTACAAGCACAAAGAGAAAAAATACCAACCCCATTGACTGACGTTGGTATGTTCGATGTCGGTTTTCCATAAACAAGCTCCCGATTTTCTCATTATTACAGTGTATTGTATGGAGAGCTCAGATATGCCCCTTCATCATTCCTATTCTTGTTTCGCATCCTGCTTTGTTTGAGACGAAGAAGCATATTGTCCCAAAAACGGAAGAACACGTTTCATCACCTTCGACGAAAATTCGGTCGCATAGGTAGAGTGCGCCTGGTCTTTTACATGCGGCTCATCAATAATCACATAATAAGCCACTTCCGGGTCTTCTGCCGGCTCACAGCCAATGAAGGAAACTAAGTATTTCTTTGCCGATACCGGTCGTTTTTCCGCCGTACCGGTCTTTCCACCAATAGAATACCCCTTTACCTGTGCCGGTGCCGCGGTTCCTGCTTCTACCGTTGATTTTAAGTAGCTTCTTAATTTCGAACTGGTATCCTCACTCGTTGTTCGTTTCACAACAACCGGATCAATCGTTTTTACCACATCACCGTTACTGTTCTGAATTTCTTTTACCAAATGCGGCTGATAATAATTTCCGCCATTAATCAAGGATGAAAAACCACTGAGCATCTGAACCATCGTAACCGTCTGCGTCTGTCCAAAACTACTTGTCGCTAATTCTACCGGATTCAATTCTTCTTTCGTGTGAATCAAACCGGAGGTCTCGCCCGGCAGATCTACACCGGTACGCTGTCCAAATCCATACAATTTGTTATACTTACTAAATTTATTTCTTCCTAATCCAAGTCCGATATCCATAAGTGCTGCATTGCAGGATTCCATGAGAGCATGACGCAAATCAAGCATACCATGTCCACTACGATTACTACAATGAATTTCTCTGTCTGCCACTTTCTTTACACCGTTACACTGAAATGTGGATTTTCCGGAAATAATATTTTCATCTAACGCCGCAGCAATGGTAAACGGCTTAAATGTAGAACCCGGCTCATAGGCAGAGCCAACGCAGAAATTCGACCACATGGACAAAAGGTTCTCGTTTTTCTCTTTGTCTGTCATCGCTGCAATCTTCTGTTCCGAATACATGGACGCCAGATTCTGCGGGTCATTCAAATCAAATGTGGAGTTGGATGCCATAGCAAGAATTTCTCCATTTTTCGGATTCATGACCATCATCGCAATCGTCTTGGCACCGGTTCCGTTCTTTTGAAAATCCGCAATTTCATCCTCTATGATTTTCTGCACATTGGCATCAATCGTGAGAACAACCGAATTGCCGTCTTTTGCTTCTTTAATGGTTCGCTGTAAATTCATATTGGAATCAAAATAACCATACTCTCTTCCTGTCGTTCCATTCAAAACGGAATTGTACTGTTCTTCCACACCGTAAGTTCCCTGATTATTTGAATTCATAAAACCAATAATACTTGCACCAACGGTTTTCAGCGGATAATTTCTTTTGTACACTTCCTCAAACCAAACGCCCTCTAAACGTTCTTTTTTTATCTGCTTTTTGAACTTGTCCACCTTTTTTGCAGGCAGTTCCTTTAAACCATCAATATGCTCGTACATCGAGTTTGGCTTTTTCTGAATTACTTCTTCCACAACAGACGATGCCACGCCAAATGTTTTTGCAATTGCATCTACCGTTGCCTGTTTTTTCTTTTCATCTTTGCCAAGTGTCCGTGGCTCTAACACCAAATCATATTTGCGCACGCTGACTGCCAATGTAGTATTGTTACGGTCCTTAACATCACCGCGCTGGTAATTCAACACCGTATTTGTATATGACTGCTGCGAAAGTGCCTCTTTGCGGTAACGGTCTCCATCCTTACTGTTGATGCGGTAAATCTTAAACAACAACACCCCAAAAGTAAACAAACAAACGCAAAAGACGAGAAATACCGTAATACACATTTTTCTGCTAAAACGTTTCGGCTTTCCTCTTCTTCTGCGTCTTCGATAGGAGTATTGTCCTTGATTATACTGTGTAGCCATATCTTACTCTCCATTCCGGTTGTGCTTTTCACAATTATTCTGCCGGAATATCCCCATGAGTGCGAACCTGCGTACTCTTCCGGCTCTCATAAGTATCCATCTGGTTTTCGCTTGCTGCCACCATGCCAAGCTGTTTGGTTGCTTTATTATAAATGGCAGTCAAATCAACCGAGTCGTCCAATTCTTTCTCGGCAGTTGCATTTTTCTTTTCCATTTCAACTACTTCACTTTGCAATTTTACCACACTTTTATTCAAATAGGTAGACTGAAATTGCAAACGCAGATAAAAGATACCGGCAGCCATTACAACAAAAAAAGTAAGTGCTGTCAATAACACAGCAACTTTATCAATTTTTGCCTTCCGTTTTTGTCTTGGTCTGGAGACGGGTCTTGTCTGTCTCCTTCTCTCGTAATCATCCTCCCTGCGCGGCATTACCTCAATGTTCGGTGCCGCACTTCCATATACGTATGGCGTTCTCCGTGTTGCCATGTAACTTCCTCCTAACTTTCTATTTTTTCAAACACTCTTAATTTCGCACTTTTTGAGCGTGTATTTCGTTCTAATTCCTCTTCTGATGGAAGAATCGGTTTCCTTGTAACAACTTTTCCTTTTGGTTTCTTTCCACAGACACAAACCGGGAAATCCGGCGGGCAGGTACATGGATTTTCCTGTTTCTTAAAGCTTGTCTTTACCATGCGGTCTTCCAATGAGTGAAAGGTGATGATACTAAGTCTTCCTCCATCACAAAGCAAATCAACCATGTCGTCAAGCGCCTGTCTTAACACATCCAATTCGCGGTTGCATTCAATTCGGATTGCCTGAAAGGTTCTCTTTGCCGGATGGCTTTTTCCATTTCTTGCTTTTGCCGGCATAGAAGTGCGTATTAAATCGACTAATTCCAAGGTCGTCTCAATCGGTTTTTCTTTTCTTTGTCTGCAAATATTTCTTGCAATACTTCTTGCAAATCGTTCCTCGCCATATTCTTTAATAATGCGGAAAAGTTCGGATTCCGGGTATTCATTTACAATGTCTTTGGCAGTTACACTCTGCTCTCTATCCATCCGCATATCAAGTGGTGCATCTTCCCGATAGGAAAATCCCCTCTCGGCATTGTCTAATTGATAAGAAGAAACACCTAAGTCTAAAACAATGCCGTTTACTTTTGGTATCGACAACTCCGAAAGCACTTCTTTCATATGTACATAGTTGCTTTTTACAAAGGTAATTTTTTCTTCAAAAGGTGCCAGCCGCATGCGCGCCGCAGCAAGTGCCTCCGCATCCTGGTCGATGCAGATTAAACGCCCCTTGTCTCCTAATCGCTTTGCAATTTCATATGAATGGCCGCCGCCACCGGTTGTACCATCTACATAGATTCCATCCGGACAAATATTCAGACTGTCTATGGTTTCTTCTAACAGAACCGACACATGCTTAAATTCCATAACTGCCTCCTTGCCTGCACCGACTAAAAACTAAGGCCAAACTCTGACATATGTTCGGCAATGTCATCGATGTTGTCATAATCATCATTTTCATCCCAGCGCTCTTTACTCCAAATTTCAATTTTAGAAAGGACGCCGACAAAAACGGTTTCTTTGGCAAGTCCGGCATATTCACGTAATTTTGCCGGTATCAAAGCACGTCCCTGCTTGTCCAGTTCACATGGTGCCGCATTTGCTAAGAAATGTCTCTGAAGCATTCTGGCCTCTTTCGTGCCGGGAAGTTCTTTTAATTTTTCGATGAAACCCTCCCATTCGTTCATTGGATACGCAAACAGACAACCGTCTAATCCAAGCGTCACAACAAAAGACTCCCCTAAGTCTTCTCTTAATTTCGCCGGAATAATCACACGTCCTTTCGCGTCAAGGCCATGCTCATACGTCCCCATAAACATCGTGCTTCACCAACTTCCCATCATGGCTTTGTGAACCTGCCACATAAAGCATAAAATTTTCCACTTCGTGACACTTTACTCCACTTCTCACCACTTTTACATTAATAATACACCACTTAGTGGGAATTGGCAAGCCTAATTCCAATTTTTTTCCTGTTTGCATGCAAAAAAAGGCCCCGCTTATCTACTTTATATCGTAGACAAACAGGACCTTTTTCCTGGTTTTGTTATTTTTCTTTCTTTTTCAACCGTCTCATCCGATAAATCCAGGCAACCACGCCAGCCACTACAAGAACCGCCGAAAATACCTGTGATACAGCAATTCCGGTTGTTCCAATCTGTAACTGGTCGGTACGCAGTCCCTCAATCCATGCTCTGCCAAGACCATATCCGATGAGATAAATGAGAAAAATCTCTCCATCGAATTTCTTTTTCTTCGTATAAAGAAGCATTGCCGTCAGTACTAGCACATTCCATGCCGCTTCATACAAGAACGTCGGATGCACCTGAATATAACGAATGCCATCTTGTATGCTGATATGCTCTCTCATCGTAGAAGTAATATTTGCCGATGTGACATCACTCACCTTTAAGCGCATAGCAAACAGCGAATCCGTATATTCTCCAAATGCCTCCCGGTTCATAAAATTACCAAACCGTCCGATAATCTGTCCAAGCACCAGTCCCGGCACAGCCGTATCGGCAAATAAAAAGAAATTGTATTTTTTCTTTTTACAATAGACAATTGCAGTCAACACGGCAGCAATTACACCGCCATAAATCGCAAGTCCGCCACCTCGTGTGTTAAAAATCTGCAATAGATTGTTCTTATAGGCATCCCAGCTAAACGCTACATAATATAAGCGTGCTCCGATAATCGCAAAAATAATTCCCCAAATCGCATAATCGGAGTAAACATCCGGCTCCTGCCCGGTTCTCTTTGCCTGCCATCTCGCCAGCATAAGCCCGGCAAGCATACCACAGGCAATGATAATACCATAAAAAGCAATCGTGAATCCACCGATGGTAATTCCTTTTGGCAAATGTCCAATGGTAATTCCCAAATGTGGAAATGTAATATCTGCCCCTTGACTCATCCCAAATACCCCTCTTTCATTTTATAATCGATTTTATACATTAAAGCGGAACAATACAACATCGCCATCCTGTACAACATACTCTTTTCCTTCGGAGCGCACAAGACCTTTTTCTTTTGCTCCGTTATATCCATTGTACTCTACCAGATTATCATAACTTACCACTTCCGCACGAATGAATCCGCGTTCAAAATCCGTATGAATTTTACCTGCCGCCTGCGGGGCCTTCGTTCCTTCTGTAATCGTCCATGCACGCGTCTCATCCGGACCGGTTGTCAAAAAACTAATCAAACCAAGAATGCGGTAGCTGGCACGAATCAGTTTCTCAAGACCGGACTCAGTAAGTCCCAAATCCTCCAAAAACATCTTCTTCTCATCGTCATCCAGTTCCGCAATCTCCTGCTCAATCTGCGCACAGATAACAAACACTTCTGATTTTTCCTCTTTTGCAAACTCACGCAGCTTTGCTACCTGTTCATTGGATGCACCATCGTCTGCCAAATCATCTTCTGATACATTTGCCGCATAAATAACCGGTTTTGCTGTCAAAAGATTATATTCCTTAAACCACTCTTCTTCCTCTTCATCCAAAAGTTCAAAATTCTTTGCCAAATGTCCTTCTTCCAAAAAATCTTTCAAACGCTTCATCATTTCTACTTCTTTGGCAAGTTTCTTATCATTGTTCGCACCGCGTGCTGTCTTGGCAATACGGCGGTCTAAGATTTCAACATCCGAGAAAATAAGTTCCAGATTAATTGTCTCAATATCACGCAGCGGATCAATGCTTCCGTCTACATGAACAATATTCGTATCTTCAAAGCAGCGGACAACATGTACAATGGCATCCACCTCTCGAATATTTGACAAGAACTGGTTTCCTAATCCTTCTCCTTTGGATGCTCCTTTTACCAATCCTGCAATATCTACAAATTCAATAACTGCCGGTACAGTCTTCTTCGACTCATGCATCTTAGTCAATACATCCAGTCTTTCATCCGGCACCGGTACGACTCCGACATTCGGGTCAATGGTACAAAATGGGTAGTTTGCCGATTCTGCTCCTGCTTTTGTTAATGAATTAAATAATGTACTTTTTCCTACGTTGGGAAGCCCCACGATTCCGAGTTTCATTTTCTATCTTTCCTTTCTTGTAAACCTTGATTTCTAGCGCATTTATGCACAAATCTAATCATAGCATAAAGATGAGAAAATGTAAAATCTTATATTTTTGTTGTTATTCGTGTCTATTTGTAATTTCCTTTAGGGCAAAACAACCACTTCATTTGTTACTCACCTTTCTTCGCTTTTGCCATCAACAATAGCTTCTCAAATGACTGTGCAAACCGTTCATCATCCTCATTGGTCCGCTTTCTCGGACCACGAATGTGATTCTTATGTGAACTCCTTCTTGCCTTTTTATTCAGATGTCTCTCCATCAACATCCGGTCTATATTTTCATTTGTGTACCACTTACCGGACTGATGAATCGCATACGCTCCTTTGCCAAGTGCCATTGCCGCGACACCATAATCCTGAGATACCACAATATCTCCTTTGTGGCAAAGACTGATTAATTTATAATCTACCGCATCCGCTCCGGCTCCCACCACAATTACTTCACTGTAATCAGAATATAATATATGATTGGTATCACACAACAAAGTGACCGGAATATTATGTTCTTTTGCTGTTTTCTCTACAATTCCCACTACCGGGCATGCATCCGCATCTACAAATATCTGCATTTTCTTTTCTCCAAGTTCTTCTAAAATTGATTATGACAACATTTTCCATCTTAATCACCCCCTAATGCCCTAAATACCGCTTCCTCTGCAGTACTGTAGAACAATGGCTGTACAGCGTTCAATATATATCCGCCGGTATCATTCCAAAATCCGCTGCTGATGTGATAGGAATCAGTACCTTCTTCGCTCCACCATTGGTATTGGCAAAAGAAGAATATGTTTCCCATATACTCTCCGGGAGTCCGCCTGTTGCCAGCTTGCACTCGCGTTCGTGATCTTCTTTAAGGTTTAATTCTTCTAAAATATTTGTGAACGCTTCTTATGTCCTTTATAATTCACCGCAATTGGTCATACAAGATAAATATCTTTTCCGGACTGGACTTTGACATGGGAAATGACGCACTTGTGTATAAAACTTCGGAAACTCAAGTAGTATATCCATTGACAGCATAGCAAAACTTGTGCATAATTTTGTTATGGAGTAAGGAGGTATTTTTATGCCAACAATTAAATCAAGTGATGATTTACGGAATAATTACAATGAAATTTCTACATTTTGTCATAATTATCCTGAACCATTCTTCAACAGGGATTTTCCCTCATTTAAGGAACCTGTTTTTATGCAGGTTCCTTTTGTTCATGCCGTATAACCCCAAAGGTTATATGTCTTATTTTTCATCCTTTTCGTTAAGCAAATCCTTCATGCTCTTAACGCTGATTGCCAAGGTTGATGTATTATGTAAAAGTGCTGACGTTGCCGGCTGCATAACACCACCAATCCCGCACAAAATCAATCCGGTATTAAAGCCAACAATCTGTCGGTAATTCCCATGAATCCGCTTTACTAACGCATTGCTTAACCGTTTTAAGGTAACTAATTCTTCCAGATTGTCGCCTGCAATGGTAATATCGGCAATCTCCCGTGCCATCTCTGCACCATCACAAATTGCAATTCCGACATCTGCTGCAGAAAGTGCCGGCGAATCGTTTACACCGTCTCCAATCATGATAACTTTACGTCCAGCCTGATGTTCTTTTTCCACATATGACGCTTTGTCTTCCGGAAGTACTTCCGAATAATACTCATCAACGCCAACTTTAGCCGCAACCACTTTCGCAGTCCGCTCGCTGTCTCCTGTCATCATAACAATTTTAGAAAGCCCGCACTTGCGAAGCATGGAAACAACCCGCGGTGCCTCCTCGCGGATTGGATCCGTAATCGCAATAACAGCAGCTAAAACGCCATCAATTGCCAGATACAAATGCGAACATTCACCCGAAAGGGATTCAAACAATTCTTCCTTGCCCTGTGGAATCACACATTGTTCATCTTCAAATACAAAATGATAACTTCCGATGATTACTTTCTTGTCCTGAATCCGCGAAGAAATACCATGTGCTACGATATATTCCACTTTGGAATGATTTTCTTCGTGAACAAGTCCTTTGTCCATCGCCGCGCGTACAACAGCTTTTGCCATCGAATGAGGAAAATGTTCCTCTAAGCATGCGGCAATTCTTAAAAGTTCATCCGGTTCTTCATCACAGAACGAAATCACATCGGATACAACCGGCTGTGCTTTTGTAATCGTTCCTGTCTTATCAAACACAATTGTATCTGCCTCTGCTATTGCCTCTAAGAACTTTCCACCTTTGACGGTAATGCCATGTGACTGAGCTTCGCGCATCGCCGACAAAACAGAAATTGGCATAGATAATTTCAGCGCACAGGAAAAATCCACCATCAGTACAGAAAGTGCTTTGGTAACATTTCTCGTCAAAAGATAAACAAGACCGGTTCCTGCCAATGTGTACGGAACCAAACGGTCTGCCAGATGCTCTGCCCGGCTTTCTACCGTTGATTTTAATTTTTCCGTTTCCTCTATCATGGCAACAATTTTTTCATATTTTGTTGTGCCGGAATTCTCTTTAACCTCAATCAGAAGTTCTCCCTCTTCAAGCACCGTTCCGGCATAAACATAACCTCCCGGTTTCTTCGCAACCGGAATTGCCTCGCCGGTAAGAGAGGCCTGATTCACCATGCCCTCTCCTTCTTTGATTACACCATCAAGCGGAATGACATTTCCCATATGCACGGTCACACAATCACCTGTCTCTATCTTCGAAACATCCGTAAGAACCTCTTTGCCATCCACATTAAGCCATACTTTACTTACATTTAGTGACATTTTCTTTGCCAAATCATCTACTGACTTTTTGCGAGTCCACTCCTCCATGATTTCTCCTAAATCAAGAAGGAACATAACAGAACCTGCCGTTCCATAATCGCCTCTTACAATTGACGTTGTAATCGCGATACCATCAAGCAGCGGAACTTCAATCTTTCTCCTGCCTACACAAGACAGAGCCTTCTTAATGTAAGAAAGCGATTTTACCAAAACAAGTCCGGTTCGTATCGGAGCCGGAACAAAAAGTTTACTTCCCATACGAAGCACAACACGGTTCACTAATTTGTCCCAATATTTCCGGTTCATCGCACGGCCGGAGCGGGCAAGTGTCTCATCTTCTTCTACCTTCCGTCTATAATAGTAAGTTTGCAGATAAGAGAGAAGGAGCTGTCTTTCTCCTGCATAGGTAATTACTACATCACTTGTTCTCTCATAAACTTTAGCAGCCAAAATCATATCCTGTGCTGCCAAATCATACTCCAGTTTATCCGCCTGCAAATCCGTCATTTCATTTGTCATTACATGAATACGCATTCTGCCACGCATATTATGCAAAACTTTAAATTTCATATCTATCACCTCTCAGATATACAAAAAACACCCGTGCAAACCGACAGGTGTTTTTTGATAAGTATCTTATTCTTCTGTCTGACTTTCATCTGCATATGAAGTTTCCTGTGCTTTACGATCTTCATTAATCTGCTGTGCTTCTGCATAAATGTCACCAGCATTTTCCTGAACCGTCGTAACCGTCTTCATAACAGATTCTTTTGCACGGAGAACAGCAGCGGTACACTTTGTATATACATTCTTTGCGTCTTTGCTGGAAAGAATTTTCACTCCTGCTGTACCAAGGAGCAGACCTGCTGCAAATAATCCCGTATGTTTTCCGTTAATTTTTTTCAATAATTTCATCTTAACGACACCTCCGTTTTATCCATTTCTTGAAAAATATTATAGTCCTCTTTTCTGAAAAGTCCACCCCGTTTTTTCTTATTGATAATTTTTATCAGCACGAAAACTATTTTTATTACTCCACTCTCTTTAATGCTTCATCAAGAGGAATCTTTCGGATTCTTCTAAAGTCAAAGAGCATGACAACCAAATAGCCAACAAAAATAAACGCAAACATCTTAAAATAATCCAAAGGTCCCATAATAAAAGTGAACCATCCGCTCATGCTTTGCAGCATAACCGTCCATACACTCCGCATCACAAGGGTTCCAACCAAAACACTCAGTGCCGCACAGATGACCACAACAATCGTTGTTGCAAGAAGATATAATTTTGCAATTTCTCCATCTGTATAACCGAGAATTTTCGTCATGGATATCGCAACCTCATTTTTCTCAATGATGATTTTTGTCAACAAATAAATCAGTACGGCCGACAAAACCACACATAAGAACTGGAAGTACAGCATATAAGATCCCATCGTATGGTCAAGCTGGTTACTCATCTTCGTAATCTCTCTCTCCGTAATCACCGTTGCAATATAATCCTTTTTCACATCTTTTATTTTGGTATTTGTAAAAAATCCATCAAATGCATCCTCGTCTTTGTCAAATACCGTCCGATACTGCTCAATCGGCATAAAGACCGCAATACTCTGTGAGTGTTCAAAAAATCCTTTTACTTTGAACAAATATTTCTTTTTCTCGTATTTTGCACTGAGTGTAACCGTATCACCAACAGCTACACCATACTTATCACTAAACGGCTTGGAAATGTAAACTTCTTTCTCTTTTAAATTCTTTGCATCCGGCAGAAAAATATACTTACTCGTATCTTCTACACCGTATACAGACACTTCTTCATTCAAGGCATCCGTCTTATACAGCAGAGAATCCATACTGAATTTTTCTGCATCGGAATTTTTCGTTGTAATTTCTTTACCCGTTTCATCTTTATAACTTTTCAGTACATACTGGTAATCGGCAAACATCATATCCTTTGTATTATCTTTGTAATACTGCAGAGTAGACGGCATTCCGACTGCCATTGCTAACATAATGGAAATAAAGGCAATTCCCACAAACAATATTAAATAGTTCGGTATGTTCTGGAAAATAATACGCAGACGAAAACGACTCAAAAAGTTCCATCTCGGCAGACGCATTGCTTTCTTTCGTTTGTTCTTTTTCAAATCACAGCGTAAAAACTGCAATGGTGTATGACGCAGCATCCGTATAAGAACCAATAAATTAATAACAAACATAAGAACAACCGGAATAATCGTTGTCTTTATAAATGCATCCGGATTCCATAAAGTCACATATGTCGGCAGACTGTAGTTACTGTAATACATATAGACAATTAATTCTTTAAACACCGTGTAACCTAAAATATTACCGATAATGGCAGACACAAATGTCACAATAACAGGAGCCGCCAGATAATGTCTTACAAGTTCTCCTTTTGTGTAACCGGACGCACGAAGCGTACCAACCGTCATTGACTCTTTCTTAACCGTATTACTAATTGTCACGGCAAAAATAAAGGCAATAACCACAATGAGCACATCCAAAATCACGCCACCCATTGCTAAATCCGACCCCATATCGTCTGTTGCAAAGGTAATTGCCGGATTGGCATAAGCCGGTGTATAATCCTCCACCTGATTGCCGGAAGTAATCACCTCTTTATATAAATCATCCAGAAAATCGTCCGACATTTCTTTCTCATCCACATCATCTGCCGGTCTTTTATCATAACGCCATGCGTAGTTATAATGGCATGTACCATTTAACCGTTCCCATCCCTCTTTTGTCACCATTGCCACATCAAATGTTATGGCATCAAACATCAAATCTGTGCTTTTTTCATGCAACGTCGCATAATTGACATACGCAATCAGACCTGAAACCTCATATTTTTCACCGCCGGCGCTAATCGTATCGCCAACCTTTATTCCTGCATTGTCCGCATGCATACGGTCAATCGCAATTTCATTTTTATTTTCCGGAAGTCTTCCATCTAAAACACTTGCCAGATTGACCTCATTATTTTTTTGAAAAATGCGGATGGTTCCCTCTTTTTTTCCATCGCCATCTTTATCCTCATCTAAATTGTAATAAAAATCCTCGTATATTGTGGCAGAAAGCGAATCAAAAACTCCTTTTTTAGCCTTTTGTAAGAGTTCAAAATGTCCATCTTCGCAAATTGACTTTTTCGTATTCTCGGTTGCCGCTGTCAGCATACTCTCATTTGCCACATACATACCGGAAATAAACCCGATAACAAAAATCATAAACAGACTGACTAAGAGATATTTGCTCCAATCCCCTTTTAATTCTCTCGGCACACGTTTAATTAATGGATTTTTCGTCTTGTTTTTCTTCATTCCATTCATCCTCCTACCATTCCAAATCCATTGCCGAAATCTTCTGCTCATTGATATCATTGTGTCTTACGCTTCCATCACGCAGCTTAATCACATGGTCTGCCATATGACGGATTGCCTCATTATGAGTTACCATAATAACGGTATTTCCGTATTTTTTGTTTACATCTTCAATCAATTTCAAAATTTCTTTTGACGTGTTGTAATCAAGTGCTCCGGTTGGCTCATCGCAAAGTAAGATATCCGGATTTTTTACAATCGCACGCCCAATGGAAACTCTCTGCTGCTGACCACCGGAAAGCTGATTTGGCAGTTTATAGCGGTGCTCATACAGTCCCAGTGTATGTAAAAGATCATCAATATCCAAAGGATCATCAGACAAATAAGCTCCTACTTCAATATTCTCTTTCACATTCAGATTGGCAATCAAATTATACATCTGAAATACATATCCAAGATGTGTTCTGCGGTACCTGGTTAATTCTTTTTCCCCTAAATCCTCCAATTTATCACCATGAATTGCAATATAGCCTGAATCGGCAGAATCAATTCCCCCAATAATGTTTAACAAAGTAGACTTTCCCGAACCGGATGGTCCTAACAATACACAGAACTCCCCTTTGGCAACGGAAAAATTCATTCCACGAAGTACCTCCTGTCTGGTTTCTCCGCTTCCGAAGCCTTTCTTTAAGTCCACAATCTCCAAAAACTTACTCTCCTGATTTGACATAATTACTCCTTTCATGCAACAATCTCTTTCTCAGTTAGACACTACTAACTATTATGACATATTTTGCTATTATTGCAAGCAGGTTATTGATAACATTTATCAGCAGAAATAACAATAAAGGCTGTAAATATGTCAATGTGAATTGACATATTTACAGCCTGTGTATTCCTTATTTTGTATTTACTTCAATAATTCTTTAAAGTTCTTAATATTCTCCAGAACATTGCCTTTAAATATTTTCGTACCGGCAACAAATATATTGGCCCCTGCCTTTTTAATCTCCTCAACATTCTGAAGATTGACGCCGCCATCAACTTCGATATCAACGGAAAGATTTCTCTCATCAATAATTGAGCGAAGCTTTGCAATCTTTGAAAATGTTCTTGTGACAATTTTTTGTCCACCATACCCCGGATATACTGTCATAACCAAAACCATGGATAACTTGTCCAAAAACGGAAGAACCACATCAATATCCGTATCCGGGCTAAGTGCCACCGCCGCTTTGGCACCACATCGACGTATCTCGTCAATTGTTGCTTCCAAGTCATCACAGGCTTCTGCATGAACCGTGATTCCATCCGCACCAATTCCCGCAAACCGCTCCACATGCTTAATCGGATTTACAATCATTAAATGCACATCAAAAAACAGGTCCGTACACTCACGAAGCCCTCTTACTATTGTTGTACCAAATGACAAGTTTGGTACAAACACCCCGTCCATTACATCAATATGAATATAGTCTGCTCCGGCGCTTTGCGCGGTCTTCACTTCCTGACCTAAACAAGTAATGTCCGCCGCCAGAATTGATGGTGACAATTTATATGTCATTTCTTATTCCTCCAATTCCCTCGTCGTTCGCATTCAGCAAGCTCGTTAAATATCTGCACGTAGTTCTCATAACGAGTCTCACCGATTTCACCTCGTCCCCTGGCCTCTTTTACCATACATCCAGGTTCATGAATGTGAGTACAACCCCAATATTTGCACTGCCCCTCATAGGGCAGAAACTCGGTAAAATACCTTCGCAGTTCCTCTTTTTCCACCTCCGGCGGCTTTAAGGAACTAAATCCCGGAGTATCAAACAAAAACGTCTGATTCCCCAGAGAATAAATTTCAGAATGTCTTGTGGTATGCCGGCCTCTGCCGATTTTCTCACTCACAGAACCGGTCACAGAAGCCGCCTGCGGGCATAAACGGTTTAAAAGGCTGGACTTTCCCACGCCGGACGGTCCTGCCAAAACCGTTGTTTTCCCTTCCAGACATTGTTTTACTTTATCAATTCCCATATTTTCGGTATTGCTGATTGTCAATACCTGATTTGCACATTTTTCATAAATTGACAAAAAATGCTTTTCTTCCTCCTCAGACACTATATCCTGTTTACTGAAACAGATAATGGTCTCTACATTCTGCCATTCCATCATAAGTAAAAAACGGTCTAGCAGATTAAGATTCGGCATCGGGTTTGCCATCGCAAAAACGATAAGTGCCTGATCAACGTTTGCCACCGCCGGACGAATCAACTCATTTTTTCTCGGTAAAATCTCCTCCAGATTTCCAAGATGCTTCTCTTCATCCAGCACACAAACCGTAACATTATCTCCAACTAAAGGTTTAATTCCCTCTTTTCGGAAACTTCCTTTTGCCTTACATTCATACAGTTTGTCATCTTCACACCAGACATAATAAAATCCGGCAATTCCTTTTACGATTTTCCCTCTCATTAATCCGCAACTTTCTTAAAGGTTACGTTGTAGGAATCCACACGCTTGGAATCCTTGTATACAATCAGTTCGCCCTGAGAGCCGCTAAAGCCGGTGACTTCATCGCCGGAAAGTGACAATGGGAAATCCATATGCGTCAAACTACGGTTCAAAATAGTCTTTGTCTGACCATCCTGATTTAAAACAATTTTAATCGTTGCTGCCGGGTCAGTCTCGTAATCAAACGGACTGTCAATGCGGATTGTCCCCGACATCTTATAGGTATAGGTCTGCTCCTGCCCAAGGCTTATCGTCACATTAACCGTTGTTCCTTTTTTCACTTTTTTGCCACTGGATTTACTCTGTACACAAATTCTGTTCTTGGCAAAATTGTCTGAATAACTACTTGATGTCGTACCTAACTTTAATCCTACCTTCTCAAGTGCGGTTTTCGCCTGACTCTTTGTTTTACCTAATAAGTCCGGCACGCTAACCGTCTCTGCTCCTTTACTTACATAATACGTAATCGTAGAACCAGCAGCCACATCCTCGCCCTGTTTTGGACTTGTATAAACAACCTTGCCTTCTTCTGTTTTATCACTGTAAACATCCGCACCACGTTTTGGAACAAATCCAGCCGATTTAAGTGCCTCCTCCGCAGCTTCCGGCGTCATTCCCCATACACTTGGAAGCTGGGACGCACGAAGGTATACCGTAATGGTGTCACCTTCTGATACTTCAGATCCAATTGCAGGTGTAGTACTGATTACCTGTCCCGGTTCTACATCACTAGATTCTGCTGTCTCAAATTTATAATCTAATCCTGCACTATCGAGCATGCTCTGTGCCTGTTCCTGTGTCAGACCTTTAATCTGCGGAACCTGTGTTTTATTGCTCTCCGGCGTGCTGACCGGTTCTTTACTTGCCTGTGTTGTCTGTGAAGTCGGCTCCGGTGTCGCTTCATTGGAGGATGAACTTCCTCCCCAGAAACCTACAAATCGACCTAACAGATAAATAATAATTACACCAATAATAATAGCAACGGTTATGCTTCCGATAATCAATGCCTTCTCTAATTTCGGGTCAACTTCACCGTTTGATTCTTCGTCTGCCTCTTCTTCCGTCTTTTCATCTAATGCCTGTTTCGTAGAAGCTGCCTTTAACGAATTCACGTCATTACTCGGAATAAAAATGGTATCCGCATTTTCATACAAATTACGAATCACACCGTACTCACCGGTCGGATCCTGTAAAAACATCTTCAAATCCGCAATCAAATCCATCACCGTCGGATAGCGAAGTTCCGTTTTCTTCTGCATACATTTTGCAACAATATTACTAAGTCCGTGTGGAATTGTCGCATCAATGGCATCTAACGGAGTCGCATCTTCCTGAATATGCGCTAAGGCAATTGCCACTGCACTCTCACCGGTAAACGGAAGAGAACCGCTTAACATCTCATACATCGATACACCCAGTGAATAGATATCACTCTTCTCATCACTGAATCCTCCCCTTGCCTGTTCCGGAGAAATGTAATGTACCGAGCCCATGGCATTTGCTGTAATTGTATTCGAACTTGCTGCCTTGGCAATTCCAAAGTCACTTACCTTTGCCGTACCATCTTTCGAAATCAATATATTCTGAGGTTTAATATCACGGTGAATAATATGATTGGCATGCGCAGCCTCCAAACCATTTGCAATCTGGAGTCCAATTCCAACTGCCTCTCTCACCGAGAGTTTGCCCTTCTGCTCAATGTATTTTTTCAAAGTGATGCCGTCTACAAATTCCATCACAATATAGTGCATATCCTGTTCCTGTCCTACATCATAGACTCCTACAATATTCGGATGGGATAAACACGCAATTGCCTGTGCCTCCTGACGGAATTTTGTAACAAATTTCGCATCCTCGCTATACTCATTTTTTAATATTTTAACCGCCACATAACGATTTAACCGATGGTCTTTGGCACGATATACATCTGCCATACCGCCGGTTCCGACTTTTTCGATTATTTCATATCTTCCACTAATTACTGCACCAATATTAATCATTCTTTCACTCCTTTACAGTCGAACTAAAATCACGCTGATGTTATCTTTGCCACCGGCTTCGTTCGCCTGTTGAACCAATTTTTCCCCTGCCAGTTTCATATCTTCTTTATTTTCTTTTACAATCTTCTCTATCTGGCTGTCTTCAACCATATTTGTCAGTCCATCCGAGCACAGTAATAGTACATCCCCCGGCTCTACTTTCACCTCAAAACAATCCGGTCTGACGGTATCATCCGTCCCCAGCGCTCTTGTAATAATATTCTTATTTGGATGGGTCCGCATCTCTTCCTTTTGGATTTCACCTGACTGAACCATCTCCTCCACAAGCGAATGGTCCACAGTAATCTGCTCCAAATGTTCATGCAGACGATAAAAACGTGAGTCCCCAATATTTGCAATATAGGCAACATCATCTTCTACCATGGCACCAACCACCGTAGTTCCCATGCCGGCAAGGTCGAAATCTTCTTTCGCACACTGATAAACCTTCTGATTTGCCGCTTCAATCGCTTGTTCAAAAGCACTAACCGGAGTCCTTGCTGTTGAACTCTGTATCTGCTTAACCATCTCTGCAATGCATAATCTGGAAGCTAAATCTCCTGCCTTATGTCCCCCCATACCATCTGCAACAAGAAACAGATTCGGAAATCTGCCAATGGGATTCTCTTCACAGAAAACACTATCCTGATTGCTGTTTCTAAGAAGTCCCATATCTGTCATAGAAAATGTATCCACTGTCTGACCTCCTCTAGTTTCTACCATTCTTCGTCAGAAATTTCTTTCGTAACTGACCACAGGCAGCATCAATATCGCTCCCCATCTCTCTTCTTATTGTAACAGTTTTTCTATATTTTTCAAGAATTGTTTTGAACTTCTCAATATCCTCCTTCGTTGAGCGGTAACAATTTCTCTCTTTCACTTCATTTAACGGAATTAAATTAATGTGACAATTTAAACCGGATAACCTGCCTGCCAGTTCCTTTGCGTGCTCTTCCTTATCGTTCACACCGCGAATCATACTGTATTCAAACGTAATACGGCGCCCGGTTTTGTCAAAATAATATTTGCAAGCCTGTATGATTTCACCAATGGTATAACGATTGGCTATCGGCATCGTCTGACGCCTGATTTCATCATTTGGTGCATGCAGGCTGATTGCTAACGTAATCTGCAGTTTTTCATCCGCAAGCATTCTGATTTTATCCACCAAACCACACGTTGATACGGTAATATTACGCTGGCTGATTCCAATTCCTTTCTCACAAGAAACCAGTTTTATAAAACGGAGAAGTTCCTCATAATTATCAAGGGGCTCGCCCATTCCCATCACAATGATATTCGATACTCTCTCTTTTGTATCTTTCTGAATTTGATAAATCTGTGAGAGCATTTCCCCGGCAGTCAGATTCCTCGTGAGTCCGGTAAGTGTAGACGCACAGAATGTACATCCCATCCGGCATCCCACCTGCGACGAAATGCACACGCTGTTGCCATGATGATACTTCATCCACACGCTTTCGATTACATGGTCATCTTCCAGTGCAAATAAATACTTTGCCGTATCTTCTTTTTTCGACACCTGTTTTTCCACCTGCCTTACACCGGATATACAGTAATTCTCTTTTAATTTTTCCCGAAAAGCGGCACTCAGATTCGTCATTTCATCAAAATCATCTGCCTGTTTTTCATGCACCCACTGGAACAATTGTTTTCCACGGAATGCTTTTTCTCCAAGAGAAATGGCAAGTGCTTCCATTTCCTCTAAATTCATGCTCCGAATATCCATCTGTTTCCTCTCTGTTATCTATCCGTTTTCCGCAGTCTCGCCACGAAAAATCCATCACTTTGCTGAAGTCCCGGTATCATCGTAAGCATCCCTTCTGCCGTCATGCGGTTACATAATATCGGTGGCAAAAAAGAATTTAACGACTCAAGTTTTAATCCTAAGTGTTCTACAAAATAGCGAACATTTTCTTCGTTTTCTGCCTGATTCACTGTGCATGTACTGTAAATCAAAACACCTCCCGGTTTTACCATTTTCTCAGCGTTTTCTACAATCTTTCGCTGAATTGGAACAAGTTCTTTGGCATGTTGCAATGCATGGTATTTGATTTCCGGTTTGCGTCCGATAATTCCAATTCCGGAACATGGCACATCGCAGAGAACAACATCTGCCTGCGAAAAAAATGCTTCATCACTCTTTGTCGCATCCCACACTTTACAGGAGACATTTTGGAATTTTAGGCGTCCAAAATTTTCCTCAATTTTTTTAACCTTTGATACCGTTTTATCTCTGGCACTCAAAGATCCCTCACCTTTTAAACATAAAAGCGCATGCATTGCTTTCCCGCCGGGTGCACTGCACACATCCACAACTTTATACCCCGGCCGGATTCCGGCACACAAAACCGGGAGCATCGAGCTTTCATCCTGTACAAAAAACACCCCTTCTTCGTAACCCGGTATTTTTTTTATGTCTTCCACACCGGAAATAATCACCGTATCATCCATATAATAGGCTTTTTTGACAGCGACACCGGCTTTCCTTAGTTCCTCGCAAAACATTTTTTTCGTCCATTTAGACGTATTAATATGTAACGTAATGTCCTTTGTATTCTCTAAAAAAGCCATACCGATTTTTTTTGTTGTTTTTTTGCCGTACTGTTCACATAAATGGTCATATAAATCCCGTGGCAGAGATAAACTTTCCCACGGTTTCAAAGAAATTGAATCCCCGTTTCTCAGTATTGTCCTAAGCACACCATTTACAAAAGCAGTATGTTTTTGTCCTTCTTTCTTTTTTAAAAGTTCCACTGCCTCGTGACAGCTCACTGCCTCCGGCACTTTCTCCATATAGCGGATTTCATAGAGTGCCATGCGAAGAACCGTGCGAACCGGTGCTGTCATTTTTAAGACCTGAATCTTTGCAAATTGATTCAGAATTGCATCTAGTTCAACACTGCGCTCAATTGTTCCGTAAGAAAGACGTTTCAAAAATCGTTTGTCTCTCGTCAAAAAATCATTCTGTTCCACAATCCGGTGGAAAACAGAGTCGCTGTGCTCCCCCTTTTCCATCGTTTGATAAACAACTTCATATGCCTGTAATCTCATCAGTCACGATTGTTCCTTCCAAATAATAAAATCAGTCTTAACAACTGTAAAATTGCAGCAGCCGCAGAAGCCACATAGGTCAGTGCCGCCGCACGCAGAACCTTTTTTGCGCCATCGGTTTCCATTGTTCCAAGAATTCCCGTATCCTGTAAAATCACAAGTGCACGTCTCGATGCATTAAACTCAACCGGAAGGGTCACAACCTGAAACAATACTGCTGCACTAAAAAAAACAATTCCTGCCGTAATTAACACCGGCATACTAAACAAAATGCCGGCAAGAATGAAAAACCACGAAACTCCGGAACCAAAATTTGCAACCGGAACTAATACGGTACGAATGGATAATGGTACATACGAATTGGCATGCTGTATCACATGTCCGCACTCATGTGCCGCCACCGCAATTGCCGCTACTGAATTGCTGCCATACACAGAATCCGAAAGCCCGATCTGCTTCGTTCTCGGATTATAATGGTCCGTCAGATTTCCACTAATATGGCATACCGTCACATCGTTAATTCCCGCATAGGATAAAATGCGCTGTGCTACCTGAGCCCCTGTAAGACCGGACGCACTTCTTACCACACTGTACCTTGCAAAATTTCTCCGAACCATCGCAGAAGCAATCAATGATAAAACAACGCCAATTAAAATCAATACATATGTTGGGTCCCAGAACATATAAAAGGGACTTCCATATCCATATCCGTAACCTAGCATAAACAATCACCCTTTTCTATTTTTACACCGCGTAAGAAACTTCCGGCATCCATTCGTTTCTTTCCTTCTAACTGCACTTCTAAAAGTTCCAGACAGCCGTCACCGGTCTGAACGATAAAACTATTTTTTAACACATCAACAACCATGCCCGGCTTATGTCCCGTATTCCATGGAAGCACGTTCGCACGCCAGAGTTTTAATGTTTTTCCCCGGAATGTGGTATACGCACTCGGCCATGAATTCATTCCACGAATATATCGTTCCACTTTCGCAGCATCCCAATTCATGTCAATTTTACCCATATCTTTTTTGAGCATTTTCGCATAGCAGCTTAAACTGTCATCCTGCTTTTGTGGTACAATCTCACCTTTTTCCACTTTCTCCAAAGTTTCTAACAAAAGGTCTTTTCCCATTTCCGAAAGCCTATCATGAATCGTTTCTGCTGTATCCTCTTTTTCAATCACCGTTTCTGCTTTTAACAGCATATCACCGGTATCAAGTCCTTCTGCCATCTGCATCGTCGTTACACCGGTTTTTTCATCCCCTTCAAGGATTGCCCACTGCATCGGTGCCGCACCGCGCCAGCGCGGAAGTAACGACGCATGAACATTAATACAGCCGAACTTTGGATAATCTAAAATCTCTTTGGATAAAATCTGTCCAAAAGCAACAACTACAATCACATCACATGGAATCTTTCGAAGCTGTTCCACAAATTCTGCATCTTTTACACGTGCCGGTGTATAGACCGGAATGTCATTTTCAACTGCCACTTCTTTCACCGGAGTAAAAACCAGTTTCCCACTGCGTCCTCTCGCTTTATCCGGCTGCGTCACAACCGCTGTAACCGTGTGTTCCTCTGAGGCAATCAAACCTTTTAATACAGGAACGGAAAAATCCGGTGTACCCATAAAAATTACATTCATGTGCTGCCTCCTATTCTCCAAATTCTTTTTCAAATTCCTCGATGGTATACAGTCTTCCCTCCACTTTATTTACATACAAACCGCCATCTAAATGCTCGATTTCATGTACCAAAGCGCGGGCAAGCAATTCTTCTCCCTCAATCTCAAAAGGCTCCATCTCTTCATTGTATGCCTTTACGACAACATGATTCGGTCTTGTTACTATACCAACTTTGTCCGGTACGCTTAAACACCCTTCGCTGCCTCTCTGCTCCCCATCGGCCGAAATAATTTCCGGATTAATCAAAACAATCGGATTGCTTCTGTCTTCCGTAATATCAATTACGGCAATCCGTTTCAAAATACCGACCTGAGGTGCTGCTAAACCAACACCATCTGCGTCATACATCGTATCAAACATATCCGCAATTAACTCTTTATTTTTTTCTGTCATCTCTTTTACTACTTTACATTTTTTGGTGAGAATATCATCACCAATCATACGAATGTTACGAATTGCCATTTTTTCCTACCTGCCTTTTCTTTTCTTAGATTTAGTAACCATTTACCGGGTCTCTGTCATACTGCACACTGCATGTTTTTTGATTTACGACACGGCGGTTTGCTTCTTCTGCAATTTCTCTGACACAAGCCATTGCTTCTTCGTCCATGCTCTTTACATATAGAACATACCGGTACCTGTCTTTGGCGCGGCTTAACCCGGCTTTTGACGGACCAATAAGCGTAACTGCATCACCGCACACAGAATGTATGTTTTCTGCCAGTTTTTCGCTCAATGTTTTCGCTTCGTTCTCTTCTTCCGATAGAATGAGAATCGCCGCCATCTGCGAATATGGCGGATACTTCATAAGCCGCCTGAATGCCAGTTCATTTTCGTAAAAATATTCGGCATCCTGCCCGGCAACCGCCTGAATTGAGTATTCCTCCGGATTATAAGTCTGAATCACAACTTCCCCGGCTTTTTCTGCCCTCCCGGCGCGGCCGCTTGCCTGCATAAGCAGTTCAAATGTGCGCTCACTGCTTCGGTAATCCCCCGCATATAAACTCATGTCAGCCGCTAATGCTGCCACGAGCGTAACATTAGGGAAATCATGCCCCTTTACAATCATCTGGGTGCCAATTAAAATATCTGCTTCGCCATTACGAAAGGGTGTCAGGACACTTTCATGTCCGTGTTTTCCCGTTGTTGTATCTCCATCCATCCGAAGAACCCTTGCCGCGGGAAACCGCTTATTCAGCATCTCCTCGACTTTCTGCGTGCCAAGCCCAAATGCTGCAATATATGGCGAACCGCACGATGGGCATGTCTTTGGCATAGCGATTGCATGTCCACAATAATGACAGACCAATGTATCTACATCACCGACATGATTTTTGTGTGCCGTCATAGAAACTTCACAATGACTACATTTTAACACAAAACCACAACTGCGACAAGAAACAAAGCCTGCATATCCACGCCGGTTTAAAAATAGTATGGTCTGCTCCCCTCGTTTTAACCGTTCCTCGATTTTCTCCTGCAGCACACGGCTGAAAATTGAGCGGTTTCCTTCTTCTAATTCTTTCCTTAAATCCGCCACATAAACCTTTGGCATACTGACATGGTTTACTCGGTGCGGTAACGTAAGAAGTGTATACTCTCCCGTTTTCGCCTTCTCATAGCTCTCAACTGACGGTGTCGCGGAGCCTAATACAACACTTGCCCCGCTCTGCCTTGCTCTCTCAATCGCCACATCTCTTGCATGATATTTGGGCGGCTTTTCACTTTTATAACTCATCTCATGTTCTTCATCAATGAGAATAAGTCCCAGATTTGAAAATGGAATAAACAAAGCGGAGCGTGGTCCGACAACGATATCCACTTCTCCTTGTTTTGCCCTCTCATACTGGTCGTATTTTTCTCCTTCTGACATTCTGGAATTTAATACCGTTACCCGATCTCCAAACCGCTTTTGAAAACGAACTACCGTCTGGTAAGTAAGTGCAATTTCAGGAATCAGCATAATAACTTGTTTGTTCTCCTGTAAAACTGCCTGTATCATTTCCATATAGACTTCCGTTTTTCCACTGCCGGTAACACCATATAGCAGATACGTCGTCCGCCTTCCCTGCCGGTAGTCTCCGGTAAATGCATCCACTACCGTCTGCTGTTCTTCATTCAACATCTTTTTTTCGGAAGATGCCTTTCCATCAAAGACCGGATTCCTATATTTCTTTTGGTTTGTAACAGTAATCCATCCCGCCTTCGCCATGCTGTCAATCACGGGTTTCGTAATCTTATATTTTTTTGCCGCCAGCTTGCTTGTCATCTGTCCACCTTCTGCAAACATTCCCTGCAGGAGGCGCGCTTTTGCTTTATAATGCTTTAACAGACAGCGGTTTAATTCCTTCTTCATTTCATCTTCGGGCAAAGCAAAATTAAGCCAGTGTTCTTCCACTGACTTAATCTGCCTCCGAATCGGAAGCACCGTTTTTAATGCTTCATTCATTGTTGTTCCATATCTTTGTCGAATCCATGCTGCCAACTGAATCAACTTAGATTCTACCGGAAGTTCCTTTTTCTCAATCTCAGAAATTTCCTTCATCCGTTCAACCGGCCATGCCGCCTGTTCCGTTATATTCATTACATAACCGCGAATCAGACGATTTCCCCTTCCAAAGGGGATTTTGACACAGCACCCGGCAAACACTTCACCTTCCCATTGTTTCGGAATTATATACTGAAATGTCCGGTCGAGTGCTTCCACCGACAAATCTACGATAATATCTGCAAACAACCTGTCACTCCTTTATCAGTCGTTTCACAACTTCATCCATTTTCATTCCACGGGAACCTTTTACCAGTACCCAGTCTTCTTTTTGAAGTTTTGTTTCCAATTCTTTCATTACTTCATCTTTAGACTCTGCAGAAAAAACCGGGATATCGCTATGTGCCTTTACATAATCACTGATGTGAGCCGCTTCTTTTCCAACCGTAAAGAGGTAGTCAAGCCTGCGTCCCTTATTTTGTTCCTCTATGATAAACTGTCCGATTCCCTCGTGAAGTTTTCCGGAATCTTTTCCCAGTTCCAGTACATCCGCAAGAACGGCAATTCGTCTGCCATTTCCCGGATAATCAAACAGTGCATGAAGATTACTCGTAATCGAATCCGGGCTTGCATTGTAAGTATCATCAACAACGTGAATCCCATTTATATCATGCACAACACCACGCATCGCAATCGGCTTGTAATTTTTCAAAGCCTTAATGGCATCCTTTACCGGCACGCCATACTTGCGGCCAATTGCTATCGCAATCACGGCATTATTTACATTATGGGTTCCCATCACAGACAGCAAAACTTTTTCTTTTCCCTCGCTGTCATGATACACAAAACTCTGTCCGTCCTCATTTGCACTCATTTCATCCGCAAAATACTCACAGCCGGACTCTGTTCCATAGTAAGAAACCTTATAGTTCCCTTTGCAGCGGGTGGACGGAACCTGTGTCTCAACTAATTGTCTCACATCTCCGTTGCCGCTGGCAAACAGCGTACCGCCATCCGGAAGATAACTAACAATCTTTCCTTTTTCTTTGCAGATGTTTTCTCTTGAGCCCAAATTCCCAATATGAGAAACACCAATATTTGTCAAAACCGCGCATTCCGGTTTTACCATCTCGACTAACCGATCCATTTCACCCGGCATACTGATTCCCATTTCAATCACGGCAAGTTCTGTATCTTCATCCAGTTCAAACATCATCAGTGCCACACCAATCTGGCTGTTTAAATTCTTGTAAGTTTTAACCGTGCGGTACTTCGTTTCCAGTACGGCAGCAATCATTTCCTTCGTCGTTGTCTTTCCAACGCTTCCGGTAATACCAATGATTCTTACCGGAAGTTTACTGCGGTACCAGGCAGCAAATTTCTGCATTGCCAAAAGTGTATTGGAAACGTATATTCCGGCACCCTTCTTTTCCTTCTCTCTGTCATCCGAAAAAAATACACAAGAAGCCCCTGCCTCCAACACATCCGGAATAAAACGGTGCGCATCCACACGCTCTCCTATAATTGGCACAAATAAGGTTCCAGTCTTTACTTCTCTTGAATCGGTTGAAACATTTGTCACGGCAGCATTTTCATCGCCCCAAACAAGTTTACCACCGACTGCTTTCACAATATCCTTTATCTGAACCTGTCTCATCTTGTCACCCCTATCAGTTTGCCGCAATGACATCTGCCATCTCGTAACGGCCCGCTGTCTTTCCTTTTAAGAATTTTGCCGCTGCCACAGCGCCTTTTCCAAATACAGCTTTACTGTAGGCAGTATGGGAAAATGTAATCACTTCATCTTTACCGGCAAAAATCACATCGTGGTCGCCGACAATCGTACCACCACGCACTGCGGAAATGCCAAGTTCTTTTTTATCACGTTTCTGTCTTCTCTGCGAGCGGTCATAAACATACTCGTATGGATTTCCCATTGCCTCATTAATAGAATCCGCTAATGCAAGTGCCGTACCGGATGGAGCATCCAGTTTCTGGTTGTGATGTTTTTCTACGATTTCCACATCAAATCCTTCTGTAGCAAATACTTTTGCCGCATCCTGCACCAGCTTCAAAAGTGTGTTGATACCAAGTGACATATTCGCAGATTTCAAAACGGCTGTCTGTGTTGCTGCTTCTTCAATTTTAGCAAGCTGCTCATCGTCATATCCGGTTGTGCAAAGTACTACCGGCACTTTTTTCTCTTTGCTGAATGTAAGAATATCATCCAAAATTTTTGGTGTCGAGAAATCAATCAAAGCATCTGCCTCTACATCACAGTCTGCTAATTTCTGAAAAACAGGATAACAATGTTCTTTCGTATCCACCATATCAATTCCTGCTACAATTTCTGCCTCAGCATCTTCATTTACAATTCCGGTAATCATGCGCCCCATTGCACCATTACATCCGCACATAATAATTCGAGTCATCGTCTTCCTCCTAATTCTTTTTCAATCGTAACTAATTATTTGATAACGCCGGCTTTTCTCATTTCCTCTTCCAGTCTCTTTGCATTTGCATCTTCCATTTCTGTAAGAGGCAGACGCAAACTGCCCACTTCCATTCCCATCAGATTCAATGCCTTCTTTACAGGAATCGGATTTACTTCGCAGAACAAAGCCTTTACCAAATCAAAATATTTCAACTGCATCTCACAGCTCTTTGCCACATCACCATCAAGATAGCTTGCCACCATATCATGGGTCTCTTTTGGCAGAATATTTGATAATACGGAAATTACGCCTTTACCGCCAAGGGAAAGAACCGGCACAATCTGGTCATCATTTCCGGAATATACATCAACGGTTCCCTTAGCTAAACTCATTAATTCCGCAACTTCTGAAATATCACCTGTCGCATCCTTTACGCCGACAATATTTGGTACTTCATGACACAAATCCACAACTGTCTGTGGTGCTAATCTGGTACCCGTACGACTTGGTACATTATATAAAATAATTGGAACATTAACTTCTTTTGCAATGGCTTTGTAATGTGCTTTCAAACCATTCTGTGTTGCCTTGTTATAATATGGAGTAACTAAGAGAAGTCCATCCACTCCACTTTTCTCTGCTTCTTTTGACAACTCAATTGCCGACTGTGTGCAGTTCGAACCGGTTCCTGCGATAACCGGAATCCGTTTATTAATTACTTCACAGGCAAAACGAATACATTCCAAATGTTCTTCATCTGACAGTGTCGATGCCTCACCGGTTGTTCCGCAAATAATGATGGCATCTGTTTCATTTGCCACATGAAACTCTAACAGTTCTCTCAATTTTTCATAATTCACACTTCCGTCGTCATTCATTGGTGTAATCAATGCAACACCTGCTCCAGTAAAAATAGCCATTTTCTTCATCCTTTCTGAATTACGTTTTGTGCTTATGAATGGATTGCAAAAAAAGGAGCTGACACACGTGCCAACTCCTCATTGTTTTCGATAACGAGTAGCACTCCATCATAGCGATGACAGTCATATGATTATTTACCATATGCCCAGAAGAATCATGTGCAGGCAATCCTCTCCTTCGGCAGACGTTCCTTTCACAAATCATCATCCATCCTGTCATGTCCGATTTGCTACTGATAAAGTCCGCGCCTCTACCTTTCTATATAAAAGAATATCACTCTTCCCTTTAGCGGTCAAGCATTAGTTCACTCTTTTTTATCTTCTTCATCAATCACACAGGCCGCAGTAATCTCATTACTCTCTTCCACACACTCCAATTTGCTGACGGAAATTTCATAAGCAACGCGTGTTTCATATTCCTCATCACCAACCTGCTTCTGGTATTCACGGCTCTGAATCCGTCCCCACAGCTGAACGTGTTCTCCTACACCAAATCCATCGGCATAACGAGCATTTCTTCCCCAGCAGATACAAGGAATGTAATCGGATTTGCCATACGGACGATTGACAGCCATCAAAAGGTCCGCAATTTCTCTTCCAAGCGGTGTCTTTCGATAAACCGGTGGTTTGCACAAATAACCATCCAAAAAAATATAATTCGGTTTCTCTACTTCCATCTCTTCTTCGTCTATATGTAAATCTCTTACAAACACGGATAAAACAAGCCGGTTATGATTTTCTTCATGACGGTTATAAGAGCGAAACTGTCCACTCGCCTCCATATACATACCTCGGTAATCCTTCGTTATGTCAATAAGCCGCTCCGATACCATGAGCGGAATCTTGTCATACACTTGGCTCAATCGTTTTACCGAAAGATACACCATATAGAATCCTTCACCATACACTTCATGGCTAAAAGCAAACTCACTTACCACTTCACCATAAATATTCACCTGATTGTTTCCCAAAATCTTATCTGCCATTTCTCATGACCCCCTTTGTTTTTTGTCTGCTTGAATCAAGCATTTTTCTATACATAACTATATATATGTCGTATAATTCATTTTTAGAACTTATATTTAATATTTTTTATTTTATTTTTACCGTTTTGTCATCATATCATATATTCTAATATTTTGCAATAAAAATCATGAAATGGTTTTTAGGCAATAGATGATGTTTCTTTTTTAGGTTTTTCTTACTTTTAGTATAAAGGCTTTGCGTCTCGTGGGCACTTCCGTTCATTGAGTACGTAACAGTAGGGGCACTGAAACTACCAGTGCCACCTACTGACGCACTCAAAACCCACTCCCCACAAAGACTTTATACTAAAATTATGAAAACTTAAAAGAGCAGCGTCAATTTCTAAACACAGTTTTGGGTTGCGATAAATATTTTTTTGGGGGTCTTTTACGCTTCCGGTAATTTGCCAGAAAGACTTTGCGATTCGTGGGTTTTGAGTACGCCGGTATAAGGTGCTTGTATATGCGTCAGCATAAGCACCCATACCGCTGCGTACTCAACAAACGAAAGTGCCCACGAAAAGCAAAGCCTTTCTGGCAAATTACGGAACCTAAAAAAGAGGCACAAAAAAAGAAACCCAATTCACAAAATGAACCGGGTTTCTTCTTAATTATCTGTTTATATCTTAAAATTAGTTGTTGATCAACTTATCTTCGCCATTCCAGCTATACAATTTACGGATTTCTTCACCAACTACTTCTGATGGATGCTCAGCAGCTATTTTTCTCATAGCTTTGAAGTGAACCTGTCCGCCAGCTTCTGACATGTCAAGCAAGAAGTCTTTTGCGAAAGTACCATCCTGAATGTCGGAAAGAATCTTCTTCATGGCTTTCTTTGTATCCTCTGTAATGATTTTTGGTCCTGTTACATAATCACCATACTCTGCTGTGTTAGAAATGGAATATCTCATGCCTGCAAAACCACTCTGGTAAATCAAATCAACGATAAGTTTCATCTCATGGATACACTCAAAGTATGCATTTCTTGGGTCATAACCAGCTTCTACCAAAGTTTCAAAACCAGCCTGCATCAATGCACAAACACCACCGCAAAGAACAGCCTGCTCACCAAAGAGGTCAGTCTCTGTCTCTGTACGGAAAGTTGTCTCCAAAACGCCGGCTCTTGCACCACCAATTGCAAGGGAGTAAGCAAGTGCAAGTTCCAGAGCTTTTCCTGTTGCATCCTGATGTACTGCTACCAAACAAGGAACACCTTTTCCTGCCTGATACTCGCTGCGTACCGTATGTCCCGGTCCTTTTGGTGCAATCATCGTTACATCAACGTCTGCCGGTGGAACAATCTGATTAAAGTGAATATTGAAACCATGAGCAAACATAAGCATATTGCCTGCTTCCAAGTTTGGCTCGATGGACTCTTTGTACATTTTTGCCTGCAGTTCATCATTGATAAGAATCATGATGATATCAGCTTTTTTAGCAGCTTCGGCTGCCGTATATACTTCAAATCCCTGCTCTTCTGCTCTCTTCCATGATTTTGATCCTTCATAAAGACCAATAATTACGTGGCATCCGGACTCCTTTGCGTTCAATGCATGTGCGTGTCCCTGACTACCATAACCGATTACGGCAATTGTTTTACCGTCCAGTGCTGCCAAGTTACAGTCATCCTGGTAATAAATCTTTGCTTCTGACATATTTACAGCCTCCTAAATTAATTGTATTTAAAGCCTATCCGGGATAAAATCCCGTGGATGGTTTTCTAAGTAGTAAATTACTTACTCTCTTTGGCTCCATCATAAAAACCACGAGCCAAACCGGAAATACCGGTACGTACCAGTTCTTTTATCTCATAGCCCTCAATCAGTTTGATAAAAGCGTCCAGTTTTGCCTGATTACCCGTCAACTCAATCATCATTGAATTATCTGCAACATCTACAATTTTCGCACGGAAAATATCAACAATCGCATTAATGGCCGGTCTTGCGTCTTTATCTGCTTCAACCTTAACCAATATCAATTCACGGCATACCGATGCTTCACCGGTAAGCTGTTTGACGGATTTTACATCTTCTAACTTATTAACCTGTTTTTCAATCTGCTCCAGCACAATATCATCCCCCGTAACGGATACCGTCATACGGGAAAATGCCGGATTCTCTGTCTCACCAACAGTCAGACTGTCAATATTATAACCACGGCGGCTAAATAAACCGGCAACACGGCTCAACACACCGGAGGTATTATTTACTAATATAGATAAAACTACTTTACTCATGGGATATGCCCCCTCTTTATCGAATATCCTAGCGTATTAATCTGAAATAACGCTCATTTAATTGTAGCAATATAGGTCTTTATTGTCAACTCTTAAAGAGAAACTTTTTAAGTGCGGATTTGTTGCTTGGCAAATCCGGCACAAGGCACGACTGACCGCGAATTGTCTGGCTTGTATAGCCGCCTTCAATCGGCAGGCTGAACTGATGGATTTTTGTCGTCCCCATCCGTACAACAGCAAGCAGATATGAATAAATATCCCGCTCATCTACATCTGTTTTTACGTTTGGCATAATCACTTCTGCCAGTTCAATCATCTCTTCCGGAGACAACTGTTTTACCTTCTTAAGAATTGCCTGCATCGTCAGACGCTGACGTTCTGTTCTTCCGTAATCATCTCCTTTTCCGCTTGCCGTATAAACGCCCGGATAATGACCGTCCGGCTGTCTCTTACCATGACGGATCCGGCAGTAGCCAAGTGCCTGCTGCCCGTTAAAGATTTGTTTTCCCTTTTTCACACTGCGGTACTTTCTTCGTTTGATATAATTGGTCTGGCGAAGATTCAGTGCCTCTGAGTCAGTCAGATTTACCTCGATACCGCCAAGTTCATCAATAACATTAACAAAGGCGTCGAAATTCACTTCTACGTAACCATCTAATTTGATACCAAAATTTTTCGCCAATGTTTTATAAAGCAATTTGATACCGCCAAAGGAATAAGCAGCATTTAATTTATAACCGCCATATCCCGGTATATCCACATACATATCACGCATCAAAGAAGTCAATTTCAGCTTGTTATGTTTAATATCCAAGGTTGCAATCATCATCGAATCCGAACGTCTCTCAACATCCTTATCCTGTTCATCCAGATTCTTATCTGCACCAACCAATAAAATATTCACAATTTCTGTATCACTGTCTAACGCATATTTACTCAAATCCATCCCGGATACTTTATTCGATTTGTCATAATTCATCAAACCCAACATTTTATCTCCGGTATGCTTAACATAAGCCAAACCACTGCCTGCCGTCATCGACAGCAAAATTCCAATCACAAGAAATACTCTTGCCACAATCTTCCCTTTTCCCGCTTTTGTTTTACCCATATCAGGCCTCTCTTTCTATTCTCTCGTATTTATAATAAGAAAAACAATCCTGCATTTCGAATCAGACCGCTTTTCAAAAAACCATACCGCAATGCCAGATAGCGTCGTCCCAAAAAGGAAGCATCCGTCATTGCCGCAAACTTCGTTGCCGTTTTTCTCTGTTCTTTGGTCATCTTTGAATCAAAGACCTGCAAAAAAGCTTTTCCCTGCCGATACGTGTCAAAAAGTACCTGCCGCTGCTCTTTCATTTTGGAAACTCTTTTTTTTAAGTAACCGGAATACGATGTTCCTCCGATTTGATTTCCTTCATGCTGGCGGTACATAAGCGTCGCCTCCGGCAAATATCCAATGGCACCAAAGTGACTGCATATCAAAGCAAGCCACCAGTCATGCACCCGTATTTCTTCCGGCAGCTCTTTCAAATACGGAAGAATTGCCCGGTTCATCATAATGGTGCAGCCAATACACTTATTTTCCATAAAAAGATGCGCGGTGTCAACCTTTTTTACATTCAAATGACTCATTTCGTGAAAACGTCCCAGTTTTTTTCCGGTACTGCTGTCAAAATTCATGGCATCGGTAAAGACAAGCACCGGCTTTTCCGGATTTTCTCTCTCCATCTGTTTCATTTTCTCCAAGGTAAGCTCTACCTTATCCCAATTCCAGATATCATCCTGGTCACACAGCATAATATACGGGCTGTCACAGCGAACAATGCCAGACATAAAATTTCTTATATACCCTTGATTTGTCTTATTTTCAAAGAGACGTACACGACTGTCCTTTTTTTCATATTCCTTTACAATCGAAACTGTGTCATCCGTAGAGCCGTCATCACATACATCCACTAAAAGATCCGGATAACTCTGTGAAAGCAAGGAATCCAACTGCTCTTTTATATATTTTTCACCATTATATGTTGCCATAACAATCTCAACTTGTTCTTTCACTCCTTATCCCTCCAATACGATGGATTCATCGAAAATTTCTTTACCAGCCAGAGCGGAAGTTTATCATACTTCTTGCCAAACCGGTATCCTAAAAACTTAAAGCCGCTTTGGAAAATCAAATCCGGCACAAGATACCATTTTCCATGACGGAACAAATATTTCATCGTGTTTTTCACTAACCGCATTCCCTCGGATTCCGATTTCACCCCATCAAAAATTTCATGATACTGGCGCTGGGAAACTGCCAAATCAAAATTTCTCGTAAACTGCTGTCTGTAAGTGTATTTATGAGCATGGATAACCATCGCCTCTGCCACATAAGCAATTTTATATCCTGCCTGTATCACTTTCGATGCCATAATCATATCTTCATTGAAAATGGTATGAAGCACAAAGCCGCCCATTTTTTCATATACATCTTTACGGTACATTGCGCAGACATTTGAGCAGAAATACGTTTTAATGCCCATTGTTTCCAAATCCCTTTTGGATTTCACATAGCTCTTTGCCGGATAATTAAACTCTCTTGTATAATGTTCAATCACACCAACCGTATCATCCGGCAACTGTCTTCCATAGGCTGTTGCGGCTTCTTCCTCTTCCATTGCCCGTACCAAATTCTCAATAAGGTAAGCATCAACCGGAACTGCATCCTGCGTCATAAAGAGCATATAATCTGCCTTTGACAAGGCCGCCCCTTTATTTCTGGTGCCGCCATGGTCAAAATCCTTTTTCTCAATCGGAACAATCTCCACATTTTCCGCCTTTTGTAACATCTGTAAAACTTCTTCATCTTCTTTTTCCTCAACTAACGTCTGCATAAAAAATACATGTGAAGGTTTTACAGTCTGTTTGTTCAGCCAGTCAATTAGTTTTGTCAATTTTTCTCTCTCCGGACGGTATACCGGAATAATTACATCAACCACCATCAAAATCCCCTCTTCTTACTTCTCAAGCAGACGATTTACTACTTTAACCGCCTCTCTGGCATCTGCCGAATAGCCATCTGCTCCAATTTCTTCAGCAAAACTTTCTGTCACTACTGCGCCTCCAATAATAATCTTAGCTTTTACGCCCTGTCTCTTCGCCTCATCCACAACTTCTTTCATCTCCATCATCGTCGTTGTCATAAGGGCAGACAGACCAATAATCGAAGCATTCTCAGCTTTCGCAGTATCTAAAATTGTCTGTGTTTCCACATCTTTTCCTAAATCAATGACATGATACCCATAGTTTTTCAGCATCAGTGCCACCAGATTTTTCCCAATATCGTGAATATCGCCCTTTACGGTTGCCACCACGATAGTTGCCAGTTTTTCATTCCCTCTTGCTGCCTCCAAAAGCGGCTCTAAACGGTTAATCGCCTTTTCCATCGTTTCGGCACTGGCAATAAGCTGAGGGAGAAAATATTTCTTCTGCTCAAATAATTCGCCGACATAATTAATTGCCGCAATCAAATACTTATCAATAATCTCAGACGGCTCGGTTCCCTTTTTCAGTTCTTCTTCCACAAGTTCAAGCACATGTCCGCTCTTTCCTTTGACAACCGCCAAATACAACGGGTGGCCGTCTTCCTCTGCTACTTCATTCTTTGGCTGGCTCTGCGTAATCACAGCTCCCGCCACACCATTAATATAATGCAAATCCGCTTCTTCTTTATTCAAAAGCAAATCCGAAGCAAGTGCGGCATTGACAAGCAGCGTCTGAGATGGATTCGCAATTGCCATCGTAAGTCCCTGTCCAATCGCAAGTGTTAAAAATGCTGTATTAACAAAAACTCGTTCCGGCAGTCCAAAGGATATATTGGAAAGACCGCAAATTGTTGCCACACCCAATTCATTTTTACAGTAGCGTATCGTCTCCAACACTTCAAGCGCGGCATTTTTATTTGCTCCTATCGTAGCCACCAAACCATCCACGACAATATCTTCTTCTGCCATTCCCTGACGTTTTGCCTCGTCTAATATTGTATGGATAATCGTTTTTTTCTCATCCAAATCTTTTGGAAGTCCGGCATCTGACAAAGGAAGCAGAATAAACATTGCACCGTATTTTTTTGCAATCGGTATTAATTTTTCAAACTTTTCCGGTTCCAGAGAAATCGAGTTAATCAAAGCTCGTCCCGGATAAATACGAAGGGCACTTTCCACAACGTCAACATAACTCGAATCTATGCTAAGCGGCAAATCCACTGTCATTGTCAACTCATTAACCGCACGCAACATCATCTCTTTTTCGTCAATTCCATTCATTCCCATATTGACATCCAGAATTGATGCACCTAATTTTTCCTGTTCTTCTGCCATATCCATAACAAGACTCAAATCACCCGCACGCAGTTTTTCCTGCAGTTCTTTTTTCCCGGTAGGATTGATTCTCTCGCCGACAATTCGAAATCTTCCATCTAATGAAATCGGTGTAATGTTGCGCTCTGTTGTCAAGGCACGTATACTTTTCCTCTCCGGAATTTCTCTTGCTTTTTTCTCTTTTAACCGGCCGACAAGTTTCTGAATATGCTGCGGCGTTGTTCCACAGCATCCGCCAAGCACAGTTGCCCCAACATCCACAAGCGGCATCATTGCCTCTGAAAAACTCTCAGCATCCATATCGTAACACGTCACACCATCCTGCAAAAACGGCAGTCCGGCATTTGGTTTTACGACAAGCGGAACACAAGCATATTCCGCCATCACTTTTACCGCATCTACCATCTTATCCGGTCCTGTCGAACAGTTAATTCCGATGGCATCTGCCCCCATCGACTGCAAAACAACCAATGCTGTCTCAGGGCTCGTTCCATATAACGTCCGTCCATCCTCCTGATACGTAAGCGTCACAAGCGCCGGTATGTCACAAGTTTCTTTTACCGCCAGCAAGGCAGCACGGCATTCCTGCAAACTCATCATCGTCTCAATCGCAAATAAATCGACGCCCTCTTTCGCCAACAAACGAACCTGCTGTTTATAAACATCTACCAGTTCTTCGAACGGCATACTTCCAATCGGTTCCAACTGCTGCCCGGTCATGGAAATATCCCCGGCAACATAAATTTTGCGGTCTGTTTTACTTCTGCGAATTGCTTCTTTTGTGAGACCCACCAATGTTTTCGTAAGTTCTTCCTGCTTAGACGCAAGTCCATATTCATCTAATTTAATTCGATTACAGGTAAATGTCGGTGTATAAAGGACATCCGAACCTGCCTCAATATATCGGCACTGTAAGTCAATAAACACTTCCGGATGTTTTGCAATCCACTGCTCCGGACAATCCCCGCTTTTCATACCGGCCTGCTGTAAATTTGAACCGGTTGCGCCGTCTAATACCACAAATCCTTGTCGTAAAAATTCTCTAAAATCCACTCTTTTGTTGCCTCACTTTCAAAAAATCCCCCATTTCACAATAGAATATCATGAAAAGAGGGATTTTGCAATCTTCGCTTATAAGCTGCGGTAAAAACTTTCTTTCATATCACACCGGCAGGAAAAACCTAAATCATTTAATGCCTTCGTAAACGCAGATAACATATCTGCCACCTTCTCAACTCTTGCATTATTTCCCATATGCCCAAGACGGATTACTTTACCGGCAAGAACATCAAAGCAGCCGGATATCAGAATACCGTATTTATCTTTCATAGTGTTGATAATATCTATATCACGCAGTCCCTGTGGCACATTAATAACAGTCACAGTAGCGGAATCTCCGTAATCCAGATAAAGAGATAAACCTGCTTCTTTCACTGCTTTTCTTACTGCCCCAGCAATCTTATGATGGCGGGCTACACGCTCGGTATCTTCCTTCACCAGTCTTACCGCCTCACAGAGACCATAAATATCACTGATTGGCATCGTGTATGGAAACCACTTATCTTTGTAATAGTTCTTAAATGCAAGAATATTACAGTAGAAAGAAGCCACTTTGGTTTTCCGGCTTTCCATCGCTTTCATGGCATCCTCACTCACTGTAACAAACGCAAGTCCGGGAGGCGCCGACAAAGCTTTCTGTGAACCGCCGCAAATCACATCAATCTGCCATTCATTGACTTTCACATCTTCACCAAACATAGAGGCAACCGCATCGACTACCGTAAGAATCCCATACTGCTTTAACAGCGGGCAAATCTTACTGATATCATTGAGCACACCACTTGGTGTATCACAGTGAACAACTGTTGCGTACTTAAAATCGTGATTTTCTTTTAAGTATTCTGCTAAATCTTCTATTACAATCGGATAGTGATAATCAACGGTATATAAGGTTGGCTCTCCGCCGTAAAGACTTACAAAATCAGCAAAGCCTCTTCCAAAAATACCATTATCAATAACCAACACCTTATCCCCCGGCTCTGTCAAGGTTGCACAGGCAGCCTCCAAGGCAAGAATCCCCTCGCCGCCCAATACATAAGTCTCGTTGTCAGTGCCAAGAAGATTTGACAAATCTTTGCATACCTGATGGTATTCTTCACAAAATGTCTCATCTACATCCGGGTTTGCAAACGCCCTGCTTCTTGCTTCCATTACAGAAGCTGCCGGCATCGTAGGTCCCGGTGTCATCATCTGATACATTCTTATCATCCTTTCTGTCCGTTCTTTTCGCCATTAAGCTTCCATAGAACGTTTTACCTTTGCCATACCGACACGTGATACCAAAATAATCGGAATAGCAATAATTGCTCCTGTTACAATCTGCATAATGTTGCCCGGAATCGAAGCCAGCGGCACAACAAAACTTGATGTAAGCAATACCTCAAACAAATAATAACCAACTAATTTAATTGCAAGAACAACAACCGTTGCCACAATCAGATTAACAATCGTTGGTTTTTTCTTTACAATTAAACCAAATACAAAGCCCATCAGACCAACTACAATCAAAGTTGCCGGAGCATATACAATCCATGGAGAAAGTACATCCGATAATGCCATACCAACGCCGCCGCAAATCGCACCAACACGCTTGCCGAAAAATGCTGCTGCAAAAAACATCGGAACATTACCTAAGTGAACCAGACCACCTTTTGCCGGTATAATCTGCACCTGAATGTATCTTGTCAGTAAAAAAGTCAAGGCAGCAAATACGCCGCACATCGTAATTTCGGATACTGTAATCTTTCCTGTACCCATCTGTACTGTTTGTTGTTTTGTTTTTGAATCCATTGTTTTGTCCTCCTGTATAAATTTCTCTCTTATTATACAAAAGGCTGGCTATATGAAAACTGCCAGTTTCTTATTTTTTTACCATGCCAGTTTTCATCCATTTCTCTCCAAAGATGTTTTCCAGTTTTTTCGAAGTAACTCCGGATGAGACTCCAAATGAGCAAAATCATTAAAACGCTCCAGAATAAAAAAGTCTCTATCCTCATCGTAAATCAAATGGGTAAAACTTGTATTTTCGAGGTCGATTCCAAATTTTAATTTGTTCTCCTGACCGGTATGAAGAATATCGGCACACACCGAGCGTATTACGCCGCCATGCGTTACAATAGCAACTCTGTTTTCCTCTCTTTGACAAATTTGTTTGATTTTTGGCATGACTCGCCTAGCAACATCACATCCGCACTCACCGCCTTCCGGATAGGGAAGGTCTTCTTTATGAGCCGCACGTTCCTTACGAAACTCAGCATATTCCGTACGAATCTGTTCATCCGTTTTCCCGGTAAATCCACCAAAATGGATTTCTTCGATGTCTGCCACTTCTTCAACCGGCAGATTCACACAGTGTCCAATAATTTCTGCCGTTTCTTTTGCGCGAATCAACTGTGAACAGTATAACTTTTCCAACTGATAAGAAATCAGACGCTTTCCGGCAAGTTTTGCCTGTTTACGCCCACTTTCATCCAGAGAAACATCGACATTACACAATTTAGAGCACTGTCTTCCATGCCGAATCAAAAAGATATCTTTCATCTTTCGCACCTCCTTAACTCTCTGAAAAAACACTATCAGTATACGAAATCCGTGTTCTTTCGTCAAATTGTTTGCGAAGACCTTTCATATATTTTCTTCCTAGTGCGACATTTCCATATTGCTTTACCAGACAAATCCGCCGATTTACATAATCAATTTTTTCTACATACAAACAGTTTACTGCAATCGAGCGATGGCACTGCACTAAGTCACCGCCACACTGCTCCATACAGACACCAAGTTTGCGGTACGGAAACGAAAAGACATCATACCGGGTATGAACATACAGCGTTTTATTGCAGATTTCCAGATACAAAATATCCTTTGCCTCAAACATGTGTATACCAAGCCGTGTGTTTATCACCAGCGCCTTTGCAGAACCCTTGTTATCAAAACGTCCGTCAATCCAGTGAAGTAGTTTTTCCAATCGTTCTTTCTCAATTGGTTTTATCACATAATCAAAACAATGAAATACATGAAATGCCAGACTTTCATACGTATCATCTTTTGCCAGTAAAATCACCGGGAGCAGATAAAAACGCTGTAAGCCTCTCAGACAAGAAACAAAGGCTAGTCCTTCCTGTTCCCTCTCCTCTATATCTACTACTACAACATGAATGGTGTTTGTCTCTAACATATGGATTGCTTCCTGCTGACTTTCGACACATAAGAATTGAAGATTCCATTTGGCTGCTTCCCAGTCTTTAATCGGATTTGACTTTGAGAAAACAAGAACTTTTGTCACCGATACTCCTCTCCTTCATCACTTAGCTGCTGCTTGCAGTATTCGAGCAGTTCACACACCCTGCGGTTTCGTATCGCAAGATGTGAATCCACTGATTCCCGTCTTGCCTTCTGCCTGCCAGCTAACAGATACAGCGGATCTACATCGAGCTTCTCATATAGAATAACAAGTTTTTCAACATCCAGCCCATACACTCCTCTCTCAATCTTTCGATAATGTCCTACACTCACGCGGAGCAGTTTTGCCATATCATAAAAATCCATATGGGCACTTTCTCTCACATCCTGTAAACGTCTTCCAATAATTTCATTTTGTTCTTGAACCATAATTTTTCTCCTCCTTAGTCTCTATTCTACCAAAAAGAAGCGCTCGTTGGACGACTTTTTTTGACGCAAAACGACAAAGCACCAAATTACAAGGTTTTTTTCTGTTTTTTTTCATAAAAAATTTCAAAAATGTATACCGCAATCACTGAGAAAGCACTTTATCCAACACATCTGCCAAAGGTGCTGCTGCGTTTTTTGCTTCCTCTACCGTATTATTTTCATTTCCCAGCTCAATCAATAACGAACGTGGTTCCAAATGCAGATTGTAGCGGTATCCTTTTAAATAAATTGGTTTGGTAAATCCTTCATAGTATTCCATAGCCGTGCATTTCATCTGAAGACTAAACGCAAGATTTCCCTGTAGATTCGGATTGTATAAATAAGGAATGGCACCCGATTTTGTTCTGCTCATACCATTAAAAAACATGACAATCGCCGTTTTTTTCCCTTGAATAGTAGTATACGTATGTTTTCCTTTACCGACCGAATCGCGGTGCAAATCAATCAGCACTTTAATACCCGGATTTTTTTTTCGTATATTTTGAACCCCTTCCAGTGATTTATTGTATGCAAGACTCCTGTCAATGCCCCCGTTAATAGAATCATATCTCGTCGTATCATGGTAAACGGAATATCCCCTTTTTTCCAGTTCTTTTGTAAGTTCTGTACCAACGCCGACAACGGAATCGTTAATATCGTTTTTTTTGCTGTCTGAAAACTCTTCCGAAGCACCATGCGTATGATAAATCAAAATTTGTTTTTTCCCTTTTTCCTTTTTTAATTTCAAATTTTTATGTAACATCGCAGCCACATCAAACTGCTTTTTTGTCACAGAAGTCGTTGAATCTATAATATAAAAATTTTTCCACAAATAATCCACACTGAGTGACTCCCGCAATTGTTCCACCGCACTGTTTTTGCGGCGGACAACCTGGCTTGACACTTCCACTGCCGGCTGTTCTTCTTCCACGTCACCAATAAGCGGCTCACTTGGTTTTGGTATCTGTCCTTCCTGCAGTTCACGGTTTTCAACTACTGCCAGTTTTTCCTTTCCCGCATCACTTTCTGCCAGCGCCTGATTTGGCTCAAAATAAGACTGTCCCCCTAAGAGTTCCGCTAACACATATCGTCCTTCTTGTCCATTCCAAAGGCAAAAACAACTCTCCTTTGCAAGAAATCTTCCCGCTTCCTCTGCTATTTCCATTTTCCCTGCATCTTTTATAACAAAAAGCGCTCCTGCTAAAGAGGTGACAAACACCCCAATTGCGACCCGCATGCCAAACTTCATTTTTCATTCTCTCTTCATATCTTCTTTTTCATAAAAGGATATGCTGCTGTTTCCATAATTATCCCGTTTTTGAAAACAATGATTTAATACTTTTGCAAGATCTTTACTAATTTGATTTACCGATTCGTCAATATTTTTCGGCGTTACCATCACATCGGTTGTTTCCTCGGTCAGAATTTCATAAATAAACCGCTCAATTTCCTCCTCCGAATACCCCTGTTTCTCTAATACATGCTCCAAATGGTCGGAAATAATGGTTGCCGCATCTACAACCGTAGGAACACCAATTGCAACAACCGGAATTCCAAGCGTCTTTTTGGTTAGTTCCTTCCTGCGGTTTCCAACGCCAGCACCAGGCTCAATTCCCGTATCTGTAATCTGTACCGTTGTACAAAGCCTTTGCACACTTCTGGATGCTAATGCGTCCACAACAATTACCAAATCCGGTTTTGTCTTCCGTATAATCCCCTGTAATACCTCTTCAGTCTCAATTCCGGTCTGCGCCATGACACCGGGTGCTATCGCACTCACACAGCCATATCCATTTTCCTGCATAAAAGATGCACCAAATTCTTCTTTAAAATGTCTCGTCACAAAAAGGGCGTCTGTCATTTTCGGTCCTAACGAATCCGAGGTGACTTCCCGGTTTCCCAATCCAACAACCAAAACGCTCTTTTTACGAAGTCCCTTTATCATACTTTCCAACTGTTCACAGACACAGAGCAAAAATGGCTCTCTCTCGTCAATATCTCCATGAAGCATAAGTGGTGATTCGATTGTAATATAAGTTCCTTTTGGTTTTTTCATTGCTTTGCTGCCTGCTTCATCCCGAATAATTACCGTCGTAATTTTCACCTTGCCTTGCAGACATTTTTTCTTTTCCAGAACAACCCCCTGTATTTCCACATGATTTCTGGGAAAACTCTCTCTTGCCTCTAATGCTAAGTCCGTCCGTTTTTCGGTCATTTTTGCCGCCTCCTGCACTGTTTTGCATCCAATCACAAATTTATTGTGTCCTATTTTTTATTTTTTATGTTAATTTGCAACTATTTACTTGACAATATGTGGTATATATAATAAGATAATTAGGTGTGTTTGTGCTGTTGTCCGTGTCCGACAAGCCAAACCAAACAAAGAATGAATTTAATTATTACGATGGAGGTGCTGGAATTGGCAAACATTAAATCTGCAAAAAAAAGAATTTTAGTAGCTGAAAAAAGAGCTGAGAAAAACAAATCTGTTCGTTCTCGTGTAAAAACAGCTGTGAAGAAAGTTGATGCTGCTATCGCTGCAAACGATAAGGCTGCTGCTGAAGCTGCATTGAAAGCTGCTGTATCAGAACTTGATAAAGCTACTAAAAAAGGTATTTATCACAAGAATACTACTGCAAGAAAAGTTTCTCGTTTAACAATCGCTGTAAACAAACTTGCGTAATGTAGAGGGCAGTCGTACTGCAACTACAATTCTACCCGTCGAATGAATAGAAAGGAGCTGGTAAACGGCTCCTTCTTTTTTACAAAAGGCAAATAACTATTCAGGAGCACTGTAAAAGGCGAAATAGAACACGAAGTGTTCAAAATGGCGAATATTTAAGAGCGGGGCATCCTGAATAACTGCATCTACACACAAGGAGGCATTTATGAAACGAACGAATTATCTTTCATGGGACCAGTATTTTATGGGAATTGCAAAGCTTTCCGCCATGCGCAGTAAAGACCCACACACAAGCGTCGGTGCCTGCATTGTAGGAAAGGATAACAAAATTTTATCAGTTGGCTATAATGGTATGCCACAAGGATGCTCCGATGATATTTATCCATGGGACAGCGACAGCGATGACCCGCTGCAGACTAAATATTTATATGTCTGCCACGCGGAATTAAACGCACTGCTCAATTATACTGGCACAAATTTAAAAGGGGCAAAAATATACACTACGCTGTTTCCCTGCAATGAATGTACGAAAGCGTTAATTCAGTCCGGTATCTGCGAGGTCATCTACGCCGAAGATAAATATGCCAACACCGCTTCTGTCCTTGCATCAAAAAAAATGATGAAATCCGCAGGAATCAAATACCATGCCTATTCACCACAGGAAACAGAAATTCACATGACTTTATAAATAAAAAACTGCCACCCATCCTTTAAGACTTGGAAATGGTTTGGCAGTTTTTTTCTATTTTATCTTTCAATTGATTCCATTCATCTTCGTGTTTCACAAAATACAACGGACAAAGTTTCCCCGTCACGTCATAATGACGAATCACTTGTTCTTTTGTCAAATCATATTTCAAACACAAATACGAAACCAGTTCAATAAGCGCCTGATAGGTTGTATTGTTAAACTTTCCATCTTTTCCCGGATGACAGCACTCAATGGATATGGTATCGTAATTTCTCCCATTGGAGGCGTAGGCAATTTCATTTAACGGAATACATTGAACAATCTGTCCCTCTAAGCCAATCACAAAATGGCTGCTGGCATAAGTCGCCTTTTGTTTTCCGGCATTAATTTTTGGCAGATTATTAAAATAATTTCGGTTGTCTTCTGCATCCGTTCCCGGATTTGCCGTATAGTGAACGACAACACCTTTCACCTTTCTAAGCGCAATTCCCGGTCTCGAATATTTATTTTTCTGAATCAGTTTTGTCTGTATCGATAATTTCGGAAGTATTTTTTGTGCCTGCACGGTGTTGTCTCGGTTATTTCTCACTATAAAGGAAACAATCACACAGCATAAAAGGATGAAAAACGCTGCGACACTGATAATCAGTGCGCAGCGCCCTCTCTTCGACGTCCGTCTTTTTCTCGTCCGCGAAGAGTATCTTCTTTTTTTATTCGACACTATAGTTTGGTGCCTCTTTCGTAATGTGGATATCATGTGGATGGCTCTCCTTCAAAGAAGCAGCGGAAATTTTCACAAAGTGTCCGTTCTCCTTCAAATCTTCAATCGTCTTTGCTCCACAATATCCCATACCGGAACGAATTCCTCCAATCAACTGGAATACCGTATCCTCTACTGAACCTTTGTATGCAACACGTCCCTCTACTCCTTCCGGAACTAATTTCTTAGCATCCTGCTGGAAATAGCGGTCTTTACTTCCGTTTTCCATCGCTGCAATGGAACCCATGCCACGATATACTTTATACTTTCTTCCCTGGAACAATTCAAAACTTCCCGGGCTCTCGTCACAACCGGCAAAAATACTTCCCATCATACAAACATTTGCACCGGCCGCAATTGCTTTTGTCATATCTCCGGAATACTTAATACCACCATCGGCAATTACCGGAATACCATACTCTTTTGCTACGTTGTAAGAATCCATAATTGCAGTAATCTGTGGTACACCAATACCGGCAACCACACGGGTTGTACAGATAGAACCAGGTCCGATACCAACTTTTACTGCATCAACACCGGCTTCAATCAAAGCACGGGTAGCTTCTCCGGTTGCCACATTACCTGCGATAATGCCCAAATCCGGATATGCGTCACGAACCATTTTTACAACTTTTAATACATTTGCGGAATGACCATGTGCCGTATCAATAACAATGACATCTACCTGTGCATCTACCAGCGCTTTCACACGATCCATGATATTAGCCGTTACACCAACACCGGCACCACACAAAAGTCTGCCCTGCTTGTCCTTTGCTGAATTTGGATACTTAATCTGTTTTTCAATATCCTTAATTGTGATAAGTCCGGTCAGGTTTCCGTCTTTGTCTACGATTGGCAGTTTTTCCTTACGGGCTTTTGCCAGAATCTGTTTTGCTTCCTCTAATGTAATACCTTCCGGTGCTGTCACGAGCCCTTCTGATGTCATACACTCACTGATTTTTTTCGTAAAATCGGTTTCAAATTTCAAATCACGGTTTGTAATAATACCAACCAGTTTTTTATTTGGTCCCTCTGTAATCGGAACACCTGAAATACGGAATTTTGCCATCAAATCATCTGCGTCTGCCAATGTATGATTCGGAGAAAGATAAAATGGATCCGTAATAACACCATTCTCCGAACGTTTTACCTTATCAACCTCTTCTGCCTGCGCCTCTATAGACATATTCTTATGAATAATTCCGATACCACCCTGACGTGCCATCGCAATTGCCATGCGGTGTTCTGTTACCGTATCCATCCCTGCACTCATCATAGGGATATTTAATTCAATGTCCTTTGTCAAATGAGTTTTCAAACAAACTTCATTCGGTATTACTTCAGAATATGCGGGTACCAATAATACGTCGTCAAATGTAATGCCTTCACCAATAATAGTTCCCATCTTTTCTCTTCCTCTCTTTTTTGTATTCTATTTGTATTTTTATTATTTTATCGAATATTGACAGGGTTGTCAACTATTTTGGTCAATCCTTAATAGCGATTTTTTATTTTGTAAATTTTTTCACAATATCACGAATTTCCTCTGCATTTTTTTGATTTTCGTGTGTTACGGAAGAAATCGCCTCCGCACTTGTCTTAGTTGTCTCAATCTTATCGATAATGCGTTCCATTCCCTGAGAATTTTCCTCTGTGGCTCCTTCCACACGTTCCATCTGATCACAAATTGCAACAACGCCATCCGAAACAGAATCTGTCACATTCTGAATTCCACGAATCAATTTCTCAATCGAGCCAATCGATGTGCTGTATTCATTCGACATATCAATAAAGTCTGTAAACTGTTTTGTAACATCCGTCTTCCAATAATCCAAAATAGAAACAAAACACTGCCTTACATAATCAATGTTTTTGTTCGCATCTTTACAAATCGTCTGAATTTCCGTCGCAGTCTCGGATGAACTCAACGCAAGATTTCCAATCTCGCTGGCAACAACGGCAAATCCCTTTCCTGCCTCTCCGGCTCTCGCTGCCTCAATCGAAGCATTCAAAGAAAGCAAATTCGTCTGGCTTGTTATCTCTAGAATTCGATCAACCATCTCATTGATGCGTGACAATGACTGCAATTCTTTCATTGCCTTCTCAATATTATTTTCATTCCATACCATCTTTTCGCGATTGGCATCTAATGACTGATTAGCCGTATCTTTCATCTTCTGAACTTCCTGAATCAGTTCTTCGCTGCGCTCGCTTCCATCACTGACTTTTCTGCCAACATCTGATACAAGTTCGGAAATACGTCCAATTTCCTTACCAACCTGTTCTACAGCCTCTTCCGTAAGTGTAACACCAGCCACTACCTGTTCTACCGTTGCTGCATTATCACCTACACAATCATATAATTCTTCTGAGGAAGAAGTGATTTTCTCTGCCGATTTAAGAAGCGATACCGAGCAGGAATTAAGTGTATCAATAATGGCATCAAATGTACGATACAAAGAATCAATCGCCGTAGCAATGTGGCCAATTTCACTTTTTCCGTTGACATATTTCTCAATTCTTTCATCTTTATTCAACTTCAGATCTTTCAAATTCAAAATGGCATTTTCTGCTACTTTCAAAGGATTCAGACAGAATCGAATCACAACATAAGTAAGCAGCATAATGAGTAAGAAAGAGCCAAGGCAGATAAATCCAAGCGTATTACGATTGGTATTTGCCATTGCAAATATTTCGTCTTCTGTATCCGTCATTACAACGGCCCAGCCGCGGTCATTTAACACGCGGTAAACACCTACACAATCTTTTCCATCAGCATCTTTGTAATCGATTTCATGAACCTGGTTACCGGCTCCTTTTTTGGCACTTTCCGAAATATTAAGGAGCATCGGATCCTTGATTTCTTTCGCAATCTTTTTCGAATCCTTGCTGAAAATATATGTATTTGTCTTTGTATTAATCATGGTAAAGGACGCATTATCAAGTCCTTCTACTTTTAACGCATCCAAACTCTTCTGAAGTTGTTCTCCAAAAGGACCACCGCCGACATATCCAATCATTTCATCCCCTTTATAAACCGGGCAATACATAGAAAGCGTTAACTTTTTCGAAGCAGGAGAAACAATAATTCCTGCATTATACAAGCGATCCGATTCCTTCATCGCGTCCTGCAATTGTTTTAGTGCTTCTCCTTTTCTAGTCGTCATTCCAACAATTTTCGGATTATTGTGAACAATTACATGCGTATTTGGCTCTCCGGCATAAATACCTTCCCATCCGGACAATTCTTTATAATAATCTTCTGTATACTTTTGAGCTTTTTTTTGAATTTCCGAATCGGTAGGATTTTCTAAAAGCTTCACAATCTCGATTCCCTTACTGTAAGAAACCAGCTGGTCTTCCGCATTATTTACATAGTCTTCAATGACCTTCTGCCTAGATTCAAGCGAAGTTTTCATGTTATCCATGCTATTTTTCTTCATTACAGATGTCATACTTCCATTTGCAAACAAAAACAATCCCAGTATGCAAACAGCAGCAACAATGGAAATAGTAATTGTAATTGTGGTGCTTAACTTTTTGTTTTTCATCTTTAGTCGTCCTTTCTTTTCCGATTTTTTTATTCTATCACATTCCTTTTTGTTTGTATTGATTTATCACGCACCACTTTTGATTTATTACGTACTATTTTTGATTTATTACGTATTTGATTTATTACGTATAATAAAAGAAAACAGTACCTTATGTTGACATAATCAAGATAAGGTACTGTTTTCTTTTATTTGGCACATTATTATTAGGACAGCGACACAATTTCCGGACATTTCTTCTGCATCAACTCAACCATACGGCTCGTTGGCTCAAAGAGAATCATTACTTTCTCGTCCTTTTCCGGAAGTCTTGTTACAATTCCGTAAACATTCGCCTTTTCATTCATTGATGAATAATCGCGCACTTCCAAGTGCCTGTATCCATCCAGTTTTGTGGACTGAATTGGGGCAATCGCATCCGCATCCTCAATTTCAATTCGAAGAATATTCTTTCGACGCTCTCCGCCTTGTATCATATCAAAGTCAAGCTGTCCATCACAGAATACATATTCCCATTCCACACGGAATCTCGGCCAATACCAAATCAAGCCAAAGATTGCTGCTACTCCGATTAATACTAACAGATTAATTTTTGTCGATATCGAAATCAGTATTGATGCTAAAAAAACAAGAATTACCAAAATAATCAATATAATTTTTAAAGCAATGACTGACCCCGTCGTTTTCTTTTTTGCGTTCGCTTCTGCGTATGATTGTTCCATCCAATCCTCCTAGTTCTTTCGTCTATTTACATCATGCCCATGCCGCCGGCACCGCCTGCTGGCATTGCCGGTGCATCTTCTTTAATATTAGCAACAACAGACTCGGTTGTCAACAAGGTAGACGCTACACTCGTTGCATTCTGCAATGCACTTCTTGTTACCTTAGCCGGGTCAAGAATACCATTGTCTACCATATTTACATATTCTTCTGTCAATGCGTTAAATCCAAATCCAGGCTTCTCAGAACGGACTTTATCAATGATAACAGAACCTTCCAGACCTGCATTTTCTGCAATACGGCGAAGTGGTGCTTCCAGTGCTTTCAAAATAATGTTGGCACCGGTCTTTTCGTCTCCCTCAAGAGAGGCAGCCATCTTAGCAACTTCTTTGCTTGCATGAATGTAAGCAGAACCGCCACCTGCGATAATTCCTTCTTCTACCGCTGCTCTTGTTGCTGCTAAAGCATCTTCCATACGAAGTTTTGCTTCCTGCATTTCTGTCTCAGTTGCTGCACCAACACGTACAACAGCAACGCCGCCAGCTAATTTAGCAAGTCTTTCCTGAAGTTTTTCACGGTCAAAATCAGATGTTGTCTCTTCAATCTGATTCTTAATCTGTGCAATTCTTGCCTCGATTTCTGCTTTATCACCTTCACCATCAACAATGATTGTATTTTCTTTCTGAACTTTTACAGATTTTGCACGTCCAAGCTGATCCATCGTTGTCTCTTTCAAATCCAAGCCAAGTTCTTCGGAAATTACCTGACCACCGGTAAGGATTGCAATATCTTTGAGCATTTCTTTTCTTCTGTCACCATAACCAGGAGCTTTTACAGCAACTACATTAAAGGTTCCGCGAAGTTTATTGATTACCAATGTGCTGAGAGCTTCTCCCTCTACATCCTCAGCAATAATCAAAAGTCTTGCACTTGCCTGAACAACCTGCTCAAGCAGTGGAAGGATTTCCTGAATATTAGAAATCTTTTTATCGGTAATCAAGATATACGGATTATCCAGTTCTGCTTCCATCTTATCCATATTAGTAGCCATATAAGCAGACAAATAACCACGGTCAAACTGCATACCTTCTACCATATCCAGTTCTGTCTTCATTGTCTTGGATTCTTCAATTGTAATAACACCGTCACCGGTTACTTTTTCCATTGCATCGGCAACCATTTCACCAACCTGCTCATCACCGGCAGAAATTGCTGCAACTTTTGCAATCTGCTCTTTACCGGAAAGTTTAGAACTCATGCTGCGAATGGAATCAACAGCTGTCTCTGTTGCCTTTTTCATTCCCTTGCGGAGAATAATCGGATTTGCTCCGGCTGCTAAGTTCTTCATTCCTTCATTAATCATAGCCTGCGCCAAAACGGTAGCTGTTGTTGTACCATCACCGGCAACATCATTTGTTTTCGTTGCTACTTCTTTTACTAACTGGGCCCCCATATTTTCAAAGGCATCTTCTAATTCAACTTCTTTTGCGATTGTTACACCGTCATTGGTAATCAATGGAGCACCAAAAGATTTATCCAAAACAACATTTCTTCCTTTTGGTCCAAGTGTTACACGAACGGTATCTGCCAGTTTATTTACACCTGCTTCTAATGCAGATCTTGCTTCTACGCCAAATTTAATTTCCTTAGCCATAATTAAATTCCTCCTATCAAATCAATCCTTTACTCTACAATTGCCAAAATATCACTCTGACGAACAATTACATACTCCTCGCCGTCCAATTTTACATCTGTTCCGGCATATTTGGAGTAAATCACTTTATCGCCAACTTTTACTTCCATTTTTACTTCTTTTCCATCTACAACACCACCCGGTCCAACAGCAATAATCTCTGCCTGCTGTGGTTTTTCCTGTGCCTGCCCCGGCAGTACAATACCGGATTTGGTGGTCTCTTCTGCGTCTAACTGTTTCAATACAACTCTGTCACCTAAAGGTACTAATTTCATGTTTGATTCCTCCATTTCTTATATCTTGTTAGCACTCCAATCTGACGAGTGCTAACCCATTGGCTCTATAATATGCAATAATCAAAAGAAATGCAATGCCTTATGCATTTCCATATTTCCGCATTTTGCCACTATATCTAACTTATGCTCTTTTTTTCTCGTTTATTCTTATTTTTTCATTTTTCGTGGTAATCTTTTTGAATCTACATTGAATTTTAGGAATTTAGAAAACAAAATAGTTGTTAGGTTGACTTAATTCTAAAAAAATCTTTCTACGGTCACCCAATTTTCTCTCTTGCGTTGACTTGTTTATACTTTTTTCTATATAAAGTCAACTTCTACGAGGTCTAAGTTGACCTAAATTTGCATAATTACAAATACAGTCATTTATTTTTTCGATTTTTATGACCTATTTAGCAAAATATGATTTTCCAGTCACCTTTTGTCTGAAAAATGGTTGACCGGATTTACAATTTTAAAAAATCTAGTCAACCAGTCACAAACTAAATTAACATTACAAGAATCCCAACAACAGGTGCAAACACCTGATTTATTCTATCCATTGCACAAAGGCTGTTTTATCGGAACAATTATATCCCGCACTTTTATAAAACTCCATAGTTGATTCCTTTTTGGAACCTGTGAGTAACATCATTTTATAGCAGTTTTCCTTTTTAGCTATTTCTTTAGCATATGCTAAACATTCCGATGCATATCCCTTTCCACGATAATCTTTATGTGTAACAACATTTTCTATAATAGCATACGGTCTTACATTTCTTGTCAAGTTAGGTATGATTACACAAACACAAGAAGATACTATTTTGTTATCCACAACTTTTATAACAATATGATGATTTCTATCCTGAACAATAGTTGACCATGTTCTATTTAATTGCTCTGTCATTTCCGGAACAATACTTTCATGTAAATGTAAATATAATTCATTTTCTCTTCCGAAAAACAATTATTTTCTCGAAGTATCCTTTCCAGTAGTTCTTCTAAAGTGATTTTTCCTGTCGTTCTATTTTTTTCTTCTGCACGCCATGTTTCTTGGAATCTTCCTTCTGCAATACCCGCATCTGACGCCATCTGAGTTCCAAAATACAATGGACTATCAAAAAGAGTTATAAGTGTTTCATACATATCAAATATTACTGCTTTTATCACTTGCATCACCTCCGTGTACATATTTGGGCAGGTTTTCGTATAATTTTCCTAATCCTTTCTCATATGCTGCAAGTTCAACATCAATATCCATTACGCCTATCCTCCATAAACAATTTCCGATTCATATATGCGCAATCACCCTTAGTCTGCGGTAATCAGCAATCCACTGACTTCCATTCCAAAGAGACTTTCTCGTTAAATCCTCAACATTTTTAATAACTTCTGTCTGCATCTTTTCCGTCATTAATTCCAAGTCAGAGGCAAAAAACTGTTTCATCCAGTTCGCTAAACCTTTTTCATTATCTTTTAATGGCGTTGGTCTGTCATAATCATATATTTTATCAATAACAAATCCGTTCTTTCTTAATAAGGCAGCAAAATGCTCACTTGTCGGAAAATTAAACTTAGGACTGTATTCATATCTCAAATCCTTGCTCACTCTCATAAATGCATTCTCGATTGTTGCAATATTTCCACTAGCACCAAATTCGCATATCAATAATCCGCCTGGTTTCAATACTTTATGTATATTATTCAACAACGCATTATGGTCTGTTATCCAATGAAAAACAGCATTTGAAAAAACAACATCAAACTGTTCTACAAATGGTAATGCCAGTGCATCACTAACTATAAATTTTATGTCAGGATACTGCTGTTGCGCCCGTTTTATCATGCTTTCCGAACTGTCAACACCAATCACCACTTCTGCCAGCTTCTTTAATTGTACTGTAAGAATTCCGGTTCCGCAGCCCAAATCAAGAATACTTTGATTATTATTCTCAGACACAAACTCTAAAAGTCCCTTTCCATATTCCGCGACAAAATCATGTTTATTATCATATAAAGCTGCATTCCATTCACTCATAAATTTTCATAAACCTCCAATTTACTTTTCCCTCATTATAACACAATCGTGATTCAGATATTAAACACTTTTTTTGTCTTTGATACTGTAAACTGAATAACCGGTCCCGACAGAATAATTGTCAAAATAGTACATAACCCAAACTTTCCGCCAAGAATAACTCCAATAACAACCATCACAATATCAAGTATCATTCGCACAGCTTTTACCTGCCAGCCATTCTTATCTGCAAGCGAAAATGTCAATGCCTCATAAGAACCACGCCCTAAAGAAGCTGCCGCATAGATTCCCGTTCCCATTGCAAAAAGGATTATACCCAATAACATGATAAGTGCATTTACCCACAAATGCGCACTGTACACATGTATATTTGCAAATAAATCAACACAAAAGCTATATACAATCTGATATAAAATTGTACCAATATGTATCTGTGATCTGTCGTAGGAAAATGCAAATGTAATCATAATTATGGCTACAATCATAGATGCCATACCTATACTTACATGAAAAGTTTCAGAAATACCCTGCCACAAAACGGCAAGAGTTGCACCACCAAACCCAGCATATAAGGCAAGCGTGATTCCATATGCCGCCACCACGGAACCAACCACTATTATAATTATTTTCTTTATCCATTCTAATCTGCTCATTGCCATAACCCCTTTCTGCTTTTGGCACAGCAATTCTTATATTTATAATTTCCCAATAAAATTAAAAGACTATAGACACACTGTTATGTTCAGAAACAGTAAAATCTATAGTCTTCATCCATGCCGAGACAAGCTCTTTATCAATTTAGGTATAATAATAAATATATTATTCTTTTTTGTCAAGATTATATATTTTGGTGTTACAAACTTGAAGTTATCTATTTCATTAAGCCACCATGAAATTTCTAACTACCTCCAAAATCATCGTATACCAACGCAGAATCTAAGCCAATATATTGCTAGTTGCAATTATGCTACTTATATTATACATAAACACCATCTTAACGTCTTAATTTTCGAATATTCGGATTGACATTTTTTCTACCATATTGTATTATCTATTCATAAAAGAAATGGGTTTTGTGCCAAGTAAAGCCTTATGGCTCCAACGGGGTGCTCGTTTCTTTTTTTATATCTAGAATATCATACAAATACATTTTTCCATCGTTTGCATGCCTTATTATCAAAGATGCATGAAATACGTTATATCTTTCAATATCTTCATTATCACCATATACCGGTAATGCAAAATAAGTATCATATCTATACCAGCCATTCCTTGCACTCCAGTTATGTTTCCCCTTATTATTTTCTCTAAAATATCTGCCTGTTGAAATTTCTATCATTTCAGGAATTCCCTGTGTTGCATTCGCTTTAGCCTTTGCAACTGCTCCGTTCAGCCTTTTGGTATATACTGATCCCGAATATTCACTTGGCAGATCAGATCCGATATATATAACATCGCCAGTAGACGCCACCTTATAAAAGTCACCGACATATTCTTTCAAATACGCCCGCACTTCCTTCCAATTGATGGAACGTTTTCCCTTAAACCGGATATCGTTAATCACCACAATATTATTTCCATCAATGTCCTGAATGACAGAAACATTCCTCTGCTGCGATTGGCTACTATCGTTGATTTGCTTGCAGACATCAAGAAGTGCAAGGTAACTGATCATTCTTTGTCTACTCTCTGTATCTGATCGTCGATACAATTCAATTATATAATTTTCATCTGTTACATAATCTATGTAGGCTGTCTGTTCCGCATTTTCTTCGTCGCAAAGCAATTCCACAAGTGTCATATCTAGTGCCTTGCATATAGACACCAGTTTATCCGCCTGTGGATTAATCTGTTTCTTCCGCCAATCACTAATTGTGCTGGTCGCAATACCAGTTCTTCTGGATAGTTTCGTCTGGCTCATATGTAGTTCTTCAAGTCTCGCAAATATTCTCTCATATATCTTCATGATGCAATATTCTTTCCTCTATCTTTCCATTTCCGATTTTTCGGATATTGTATCATGAATAATCTCTTTTATCAATACTGTAACAGACTTACAAATTCCGATTGAGATTTCACCTATTCTAAGGAATTTAATAACTGTTATATTTTGTTACTAAATTTCTCACGAGCCATTGAAAACACTAAGTTTGTGGTAGGTGAACTTTCCCTTAGACTTTCCCTTGTGTTATATCTTCCCACAGGTTTTTACGAACTCTGATAAGGGAAAAAATAAGGGCACAGAGCAGATGTCCAGTGGACATCTGCTCTGTGCCGACCGAAGCGGCAGCGGAGACAAAGAAAATCATATAACACAAAATAAAACTGACATGGTGAACTGATTGAAATGCTTCAATATTTTTTGATTTTAAGGAGACACAACATGAATACCATTTACGCAGAATACAATATGTATCACAACAGCATTGATATCTACACATCTGCTGGATATATGTTACGCATTGACTGTAATAAGGCAGAGGATGGACTAAAAACTACTCCCTGCTCACAATGTTCGTTAAATGCTCTTGCGATTGATGAGCCACTAGAGTATGTTAAGCTATATCTTGATGGAACTATGCAGATGTGGGTAGATGCAGAAGACGCATAAGAATAACACTCTGCATATACCACCATATATACAGAGGGGATAGCCAGCATTTCTTTCGTGCCAGCTATCCCCTTTACTGAATATATATGCCTTGTCTAAAGGCGCATATTATTCATTATCCTTTTTCTTTCTCATATATAACGTTGCCAGTAATCCTATTAATGACGCTCCTAACAAAGAAATCCATAAAGTCAGATGACTATTATCTCCTGTCTGTGGGGCAGTTATATGGTGATTATCACCTGTCTGACTTCCGCTATCATCATTTTTGTTTTTGTCATCATCTTTTGGTGTTTCGCTACCGGAATCATTCTTACTTACTGTAAAGTTTGTACTGGCCGAACCATCTGTCCATACAATTTCAAATGTATGTGTTCCTATAGAAAGTGTCTTCAGGTAGTCTGTCGTTAAGGTAATAATTGTAGAGCCTTCCTTTGCGGTATAATTCTTAGCATCAATAGTGTTTCCATCTATTTTTACACCAACAAACTTGGAAAAATCACCATTTCCTCTGATTGTAATAGTTTCCTCAGTATTCTGCTTCCAATCACTGTTTGCGCCATCCAAAATCTTGTAAGATACAGGGGTTGGAATCGCTTCATAATTTGCTTTCACACTTACTGCTCCTGCTGGCATTACAAATGTTGTTGTGTCACTTGTGCTGCTTGCAAGTGTTATATTTCCACTCTCTATCGTCCACTCCTTAAAACGCTGTCCATTTGGTGCTGTGTTTGCAGTAATCGTTACTGTAGAGCCTTGTGCATAATTTCCTGAACCACTTCCATTCGTTACGGTCACCTCATATTTCGGTACCGGAATCTGAATGGTATAGGTAAATGTCTCTACACTGCTATTCTGCATTCTGTCCTTTACTGCAATTGCTTTGATGGTAGTTGTAATACTCTGTCCTTCTGTTCCTGTTACCGCTATCGGTGCTGTGTACTGTGCTGTTGTTCCGGCAGGTACACCACCGGTAATTGTTGGTTCACTTCCATCGGTAGTATAATAAATCGTTGCTCCTTCTGTGGAAGAAGTAAGTGTTACCGACTGATTCTCTGTATAGGTTCCTGCTGCCAAATTTACTGTCGGAGCACCAACAATGCCTGCCGCACTGATGGTGATGGTAATGGTTGTGGTAAGCGGAATTCCATTATCATCAATACTGTCAGGACATGTTACCGTTCCAGTTAAGATTACGGTCTGCTCGGTTAATTCAGACGGTTCATAGCTTCCGCCTGCCGGTGTAGTGGTGTTCCATGTGACCGATGCACTACTTACCGTATTACCCTCTGTCACAATATTTACCTGCTCCGGCAGATTCATGTCACTATAAGCAGTTCCGTTCGCTACGGTTATCGCCTGTGGTGTCGTGATACTTATCAATCTATCCTTTGCTGTGGCAGGAAAATCATATGTTACCGTAAGTGTTCCGTCCGTATTCTTTGTAATGCTTGTTGCGTTATTACCTGATACGGTAGCTGTCGTGGAATCAATAAATTCGTAGCCTGTAGTTGCTGTAAGTGTAATACTTGCCGTGTAGCTTGTATTGTAACCTGCTGTGGTATCACTTGATGTCCATGTAATCTGTGGTGTGGTGCTACTTACACCTGTGGTTGCACATGATGCTTCGGTGTCCAATGCAGTATTTGACACCGGAGTTTCAATATCTGTAATTGCTACTGAATGAATTATTTTAATTGTTGTCTCAGTTGCATTGACCGCATAAGTCAGATTTTCCGTACTGTCTGTAGCTTCCAGCCAGATTTTGCAGGCTGATAAATCGATTGATGCCGGTGTATTTGATTCTGCCACAATATCAGATACGTTCACAACATCTGTTCCTGTAATCTTCTTGCTGTAATACCAGTTATTTGTTCCGTCATTGCCCTGCACGACAAGTGCCACGGTTTGTGAGGTAGCACCCTTCACCGCCTTAATATCACCTGTTGTGGTGTTATATGTTGCTGTACCAATATCCTTACCTGTTCCGTCCAGTCTTAAAGTCATCGCCGTACCGTCTGCGATTGTTCTTGCCTCTGCTTTATCAGATGATGCTGCTGTCGCAGCAGATGCGAAGAGCACAGATGACAGATTCAGATTGGAAGCGGGCTGAACTGCGAACTTGGTGCTGACAATGCTGCCGTAGACATACTTGCCCGGATAAGCGACCCACGCAATGTTATCACTACTATCGAGGTCGCTAGGCGAGCGCAGCCAGAATAACTCTCCGCTTCTCCAGTAACTACTCTCGGCAAGTACTGTATTGTTATCACTTCCTACTTTTATGGTTGTATAGGGAAAACCGGCACCATCTGCCGTCAGTGCATACAGCTTGTCTGTGGTGGTATAGATTGTACTATTCAGTATGTCATTTGTTGTCACTGTGGTAGGATTCATCAAGCCCTGCTCTGCTGTGGTGAAGTAAGATGTATTCGTAGCCATATTCTTCAACGCCACTCGAAGTTCACTTGCTCCGTAGTGGTTTTGATATACATCTGATGGATTGGTTTCATATACTCCAAAACTTGAAGCAAAAGTCTTCTTGTTGGAATCATCATCCTCAAACGCCTGCTTTCTTGCTATCGGACTTGCGGCAAAGATGATGGTATTATCTCCTGATACGCCGGTATCCCTTCCTAAGATGTACCATTCCTGCGCAACGCTACTGCTATTTTTACCAAATACCAGCTTGCCGATGGTCGTAGCATCACCATTAGAATCCGGATTAAATGCGGTCATTAACTGGTCCTTCGTGGCATATGCTGTCACACTTGGTTCTGTTCCGGAACCGGTTGCAGCCTGCACCGTATTTGCTCCGCCAGACATAGCAGGAACCAGTCCTGCCACCATAGCAAGGGAAAGAACAAACGCCATGCCTTTCTTAAAATTATGCTTTAATTTTTTCATCTGAATCCTCCTTTGATTTCGTAAATATAGTATTGGAACAGATACGTTTTCTTAATTTCCATGTATGACCATGCTTTAAATTCAAATCAAATTATCCCCCTTATCAGACAGAAAAAAAGGCGCAGTCAGAGTGCTGTGCTGTGCTGTGCTGTGCTGTGCTGTGCTGTTAAGATTATCTCTCTGACCGCCATGCCTGTCTACCTCCGTTGCAATATTTCTATAATATTCAGAATAGCAGAAATGTCAGGATTTATCAATCATTTTAATCTGATATTATAGTAATATCGGCTGGATTGGTGTTTCTGCATTGTCATTGGATTTCTTCCAGTCATCAACTTCCTGCTGATACTCTGCATAAGCATTTTGAGATTCCTTGTAGCTTAGATAAAATTCATTCATGTTCTCAATAGCAGAAGTATTATCTGTGTTATCTACCACTATATTGCTTGCAAAATCTGTTTTTTCGGCATTCGTAACATCTGTATGCAGTATCTTATTCCGAATAGCTCTGGCTGCTTCAAGCATCTTCGATATCAGCAGTACAAGCTCCGTAATCGCCATATTAAGTATCAATGCTAATCTTTGAGGTTTGTTCCCATATATTTTAATCGACCTTTTTATCGGTTCTGTGATATGTTCCCTTTTTATCTGTAAAATATCATCCATAGGAACATTGCTTATGATTGCCCTGTCAATCTCCCAATTTCATGTTATAATAAAACAAAAAATTAAAGGAGCAATGACAACCATGCCAGAAATATTATACGAAATCCCAGTCAACGACATTTTTGACCGCCCGTGCGAGTGCCCGGTCTGTGCCATGAAAAAAAAGCTTGATGATGACGAAGTTGCCTTTGCCATGGGTCCTAGCTATATGGAAGATGACATCCGGCTGACCACCGATAAAATCGGATTCTGCGCCCACCATATGCAGATGATGTATGATTTTGAAAACCGCCTCGGTCTCGGTCTGATTCTAAATACCCATATGCAAAACATCATAAAGAATGTCGAAACACTGCAAAAAAAGAAACGGAACGGCTCCAAACGCTTATTTGCGAAGGATACCGGTTCCGCTCTCTCCGATTATATCAAACAGACTACAAGTTCCTGTTTTATTTGTGACCGTATAAAAAATACTTTCAAACGGTATTTAGTGACCACTTTATATCTGTACGAGAAAGATTCCGATTTCCGTAAGAAATTTAAAAACAGCAAAGGATTCTGTCTCGAACACTATGGTATGCTTTATGACCTTGCACCTTCTCACTTGAGCGGGCAGGTACTTGTCGATTTCACAAGCGATTTAAATGAAATCTTCCTTACAAACTTTAAGCGCGTGCAGGAAGACGTCTCATGGTTTGTCGACAAACACGACTACCGCAACAAAGAGGCCTCTTGGAAAAACTCAAAAGACTCTCTCCCACGTGCTATGACAAAAGTAAACAGTATCTTATCGGAAAATTGATTACTCCGCTTTGCCTTGAAGTTTCTCCTTCAGGGCAAACGCTTTGTCCTTAATACGGCGCTGGGCATTTCTTGCCACTAACACCTTTGAAACATAGCGTTTTGCTTCATCATTTTTACCAATACGTCTTGCCAGTTCTGCGAGCAGATACATCATTGTATACTGGTCCATGCCACACATTGGGAAATCTTCTTTGGAAAATGCTGCTTCAAAGCCATCATAGGCATTCGAGAGCAATTCCTTTTCTTCGTTAATCAGCTCTGTAACTTCTTCTTTTTTGTAATCGCCCTGCATCAAAAGTTCGCGCTTGCCACGGCAGAGCCATGCCATCTTCAGACAGGTGTAAGCACGCTCACTGCTCTTACCGTTTTTCACAACGGTATTCAAAAGTGCCATCTTATGTCTTGTCAGCGCATCATCATATGTGTAAATCTTTCCTGCTTCCGGCTGATAATGGAAGTTCGCAGAAATTTTTTCCTTGATGTTTTTCGCCTGGCTAGACATCACAAAATTAAAATAGCGGTTCAGTGCTGCATAACCACATTTTGGACAAAGAATCGCATCATACTTCAAGGAATCGACTCCCATATAACGCGGACGCAAATCCGAATCGGCACCAACCAAACGCACCTTACCGGTTCTTACCATACGACTCTTAAACTCATGGTCACATACCGGGCAGGTGTAACTCTTGTCAAAAAGCAGGTCTTCTTCGTTTGTTTCTTTTTTGGCATCCTGTTTTGCCGCTTCCTGCTTTTTCTTCTCGCTGTCGCTTTCCTGATACACATCTACTTTTTCAACATTTTTAAAACCTAAATCCTCCAACCCTGCAAAAATATTAGACATCGTCATCCCCCGTTTCCATCTAAATTTTATTTATTGGGACGATAAGAGCTCTTCAACGATACAATGCGATTAAACACCATATGCTCTGCCGTCGTATCCTTTGTATCCACACAGAAGAAACCAGTTCTCATAAACTGGAACTTATCCCCTGGTTTTGCCTCTTTCAGTGCCGGTTCCATATAGCACTCTTTCAAAATTGTCAAGGAATTTGGATTTACATTTATGGAACCATCTTCATTGTAAACCCCTTTTTCTTCGTCAACAATATTTTCATATAAACGTACTTCTGCTTTTGCCGCTGTATCCGCAGCTACCCAGTGAATTGTTCCTTTCACTTTGCGGCCGGTAAAGCCGGAACCGGATTTAGTCTCCGGGTCATACGTTGCATGAACAACCGTTACATTTCCATCTTCATCGGTTTCGTAACCGGTACAAGTCACAAAATAAGCACTCATCAGACGTACTTCATTGCCCGGGAACAGACGGAAATACTTGCGAGGAGGATCAATCTTGAAATCCTCTCTCTCAATATACAACTCTCTTCCAAATGGCACCTTACGTGTACCAAGTTCCGGATTCTCCTGATTATTCGGAACATCCAAATATTCAATCTTTCCTTCTTCGTAATTATCAATCACAAGTTTAACCGGGTCTAACACTGCCATCATTCGTGGCTGAGACATTTTCAAATCCTCGCGGATGCAGTACTCTAACATTGCAGAATCCACGGAACTGTTTGATTTGGAAACACCACAAAGCTCCATAAACTTGCGAATGGAAGAAGCCGTATATCCTCTTCTTCTAAGAGCAGTAATCGTAACCAGTCTTGGGTCATCCCAACCGTCTACAATACCATCTTCTACCAGTTTTTTGATATAACGTTTACCGGTTACCACATTGGTCAGATACATTTTTGCAAATTCAATCTGGCGTGGCGGCACCTCAAACTCACATTCTTTTACAACCCAGTCATAAAGCGGACGATGATCCTCAAACTCCAGTGTACAAATCGAATGGGTAACACCCTCAATCGCATCCTCAATCGGATGAGCAAAATCATACATCGGATAAATGCACCACTTATCTCCTGTATTGTGATGGTGTAAATGTGCTACACGGTAAATAACCGGGTCTCTCATGTTAATGTTCGGCGAGGACATATCAATCTTTGCACGAAGCACACGGGAGCCATCTTCAAACTCACCATTTTTCATTCCCTCAAACAGAGAAAGGTTTTCTTCTACCGAACGGTTTCGGTAAGGACTGTCTTTGCCGGGCTCTTTTAACGTACCGCGGTACTCTCTAATTTCTTCTGCTGACAAATCACAGACATATGCTTTTCCTTTGCGAATCAGTTTCAATGCACATTCATACATGTCATCAAAATAATTCGATGCAAAATATACCGGTGGTTTTTCGCCACAAATCCACTCCACATCTTTGCTGATGGAGTCCACAAATTCTTCTTTTTCTTTCTGTGGATTCGTATCGTCAAAACGAAGGTTAAAGGTTCCGCCATATTCCTTTGCCAATCCCTGATTCAACAAAATCGATTTGGCATGTCCAATATGCAGATAACCATTTGGCTCCGGTGGAAAACGCGTAACCACTTTATCATACACGCCCTCCTGCAAATCCTTATCTATTTCATTTTCAATAAAATTTCTTGAAATCACTTCTTCATTCATCTCTGGCATAAAAAAAAGCCTCCTTTGCGTATCTCTCTAAATAATAACACAAAGAGGCTTTTTAGACAAGATTTTATTTGAAATCGTGTCCGCCGATGCGAAGTTTTGCATGAGACAGACGCTGACTGAAAAAGTGATACTTACTCATCTTAATTTCTTTGCCTTTATAAGTAACACATTTTTCGCCTTCTAAAGCAATTTTTGCCGCCTGCACACATTTGGCACGGGCACCGGATTTATATTTGCCCTGGCTGTATTTTTTCATTTCCTTCTGCCATTTACCGGTACGAACCGGAGTAAACTGTCCGCGCTGTTTGAGAACACCCTGAATCGAGTTTGGAAAAACACCGGATTTTTTACGATTCATCACAACAATTCCTACCGCTGTCTTTCCTGCTTTGCTCTGGTTCCCTGCCTCACAGAAAATAATCGCAGACATCATTTTTAATTCCTTGCTTGTATAACTTTTTTTCTCAGCAGCCTGTGAAGGTGTTGCCCCGATTAAGATTCCCATCAACGCAAAAACCGCCATCATTCGTACTACTAAAGTTTTCAAAAACATGTTTACACTCCTAACATTTTTATTGGTTACAAAATTGTTATCGACTTGCATCGTTTTCGTAACATTTATGTAACAATTGTAACATACTATAACAAAAAATCAACCCTAAATACAAAAAAACCGCCTTCCAAATGCTGGAATCAACGGTTTTTGGTTTGTTTTTACGAAAACTTTTATAATTTATTTAATTATATTTTGTAACAATTGTGTCGAATTTGAGCGAACCACCAAACAAATCGAGGGCACTTCCAATCGTATAATTGACTCTGTTTTTTCCTGTTTTTTGAATTATTTCGATGTCCTCATAACTGCCAATGCCGCCGGCATATGTAATCGGAATTTCACTTTCTTTAGCAAGAATTTTTAACAAATCCTCATCTACACCCGTGCCGGTTCCCTCAACATTTACAGCATGCACTAAAAACTCATCACAATACGAATGAAGTTTTTCCATCAGTGCTTCATCCAGACACTGATTAGTAAATTTCTGCCACCGGTCGGTTACAATATAATAAGAATCTCCTTTTTTCCGGCAGCTCAAATCTAAAACCACATGCTCTTTTCCCACCGCTTTCACTAATTGCTCCAGACGGTCAAAACGAATCTCTCCACCCGCAAAAACATACGATGTAACAATGACATGGCTTGCGCCAAAATTCAAAAAAGAAGCGGCATTTTCCGCATGGATTCCACCACCTACCTGAAGGGCCCCCTGCCACGCTAAAAGAGCTCCCTTTGCCTGCATAAGGTCTGCTTCATAATAAGGACTGTCCGCCGCATTTAACAAAATAATATGTCCGCCGCGAAGCCCCTTTTCACGATACAAGGCGGCATAATCTGCCGCCTGCATCTCCGAAACAAAATTCTCTTTTGCAAAATCTTTCTCATCTTTTAAACTTCCACCGACAATCTGCTTTACCTTACCATTATGAATATCGATGCATGGTCGAAATTCCATCCTTTTATCCTCTCTTTACAGTCCAAGAATCTTTTCTACGGTCATCTGCATCTCACTCTTGTCGCATACAATATCATGACGAATCGGTGCAGTGCGGATTTCCTCAATTGCTTCCGGAATCTTCACACCGGAAAGAGCATTTAACTCATCTACCAGTTCAAAATCAGTCATGCTGTCATATTTTTCTTTGTCAATGGCATCCATAACACTGCGGGTAAACTTGTATGGGCTTGCCGTAGAAGCAATTACTGTCTTTAAGCCGGCATCCTTTGCCTTGTCATAATAAACACAGGAAGCAACCGACGTATGTGTATCCATGATATAACCGGCTTTATCAAACACCTTCTTAATGTTTGCTGCAGTTTCAGCTTCTGAAGCATAACCACCAACAAAGCAGGATAATTTCTCCATCATTTCCTTGGTAATCGTATATTCACCATTGCTTGAAAGTGCATCCATAAACACTTTTGTCTGTGCTGCATCCTCACCGGTAATGCGGTAAATCAAACGCTCTAAGTTGCTTGAAATCAAAATATCCATCGACGGAGAAGATGTCAAAATAAATTCTCTCTTTCTGTCATAAGTCCCTGACTGGAAGAAGTCAAACAATACTTTGTTCTCATTCGATGCGCAGTACAAAGTCTCAATCGGAAGCCCCATATTTTTTGCATAGAAAGCTGCCAATATATTACCAAAGTTTCCGGTTGGAACAACTACGTTCATCTTCTCACCGCAGGTAATTTCACCTTGTTTGAGAAGCTGACCATACGCATATACGTAGTAAACAATCTGTGGTACCAAACGTCCAATGTTAATAGAATTGGCAGAGGAAAACTGATATCCTTTTGCATTCATGCGCTCTGCTAAATTTTTTGAGTGGAACATCTCTTTTACGCCGGTCTGGGCATCATCAAAGTTTCCGATAATTCCTACTACATTTGTGTTTTCTCCTTTTTGTGTCAGCATCTGTTTCTCCTGAATCGGGCTGACACCGTTTTTCGGATAGAACACAATAATACTTGTTCCCGGAACATCCGCAAAACCAGCCAGTGCAGCTTTTCCTGTATCACCGGATGTTGCAGTCAAAATAACAATTTCATTTTTAACACCATTTTTCTTTGCTGCCGTTGTCATCAAATATGGCAGAATCGAAAGTGCCATATCTTTAAAGGCGATTGTCTTTCCATGGAACAATTCCAGATAATAAGCGCCATCTTTTTTAACAAGCGGAGCAATTTCCTTGGTGTCGAATTTATCATCATAGGCACCATTAATACAATGCTTTAATTCTTCCTCGGTAAAATCTGAAAGAAACAGCTTCATAACTTCATAAGCGGTTTCCTGATATGTCATATCAGCAAGTTTTTCAAGCGGTACTTCAAGTGCAGGAATCGAATCCGGCACAAATAATCCACCGTCGTCTGCAAGCCCTTTTAAGATTGCCTGCGATGCTGTCACTTTGTCACTATTGCTTCTTGTACTCTTGTACATGATACTCATAATCTCTCCGTCCTTTTCTCTAAACTCATTTCGGTAAAACAAAACTAAACATAGAATACCATGAAATGTCAATTTATACAAGACTGCAAATTACGTGTTTTAGCGAAAAAATTCGTGACAGCCGTATTCGCATATTTTGGTGAGTTCTCTGTCAAACCAGCTGACATTGGAAGAATCAGAGCCGGCGCGGTACATAAAATACAATGCTCCGTTTGTATTATCTTTTTCCTTTAACGCCTTTTCTACCGCTTTTTTTGTCCGTGCTGACACCTTTACGCGGTAGTAGCTGCCGTTTGACACCGGCGAGAACTGACGGCTGGCAAAAACGATTTCACGCACAGAGTTCGGAAATTTTTCGGATTTCATACGGTTTAATATCACATTTGCTACCATCTGACGTCCCTTGATTGTCTGGTCGCCGGATTCTGCCTCCACAATCCTCTCTAAAATCCTTCTCGCCCCATGCTCCAGATTCACCCGGTATCTCACAATTGTTTTTACCGTGCGTCTCTGCTTTTCATCTTCCTGTGCATTCATACGTCTTTCATCCATATCTGTTTCTGTGACGCCCTGATAACAAAACTGATTATTTTCCACCAGTGCTGCCATCTTCTCTGATGACTTTCGCACCAAAGTTATATCTTTCTTTACCTGCTTATTCTGATTCTGTGGATACCAGCCAATGGAAAGGGCCGAAACCAACAGACAATAAACGAAAAACAATATTTTCTTCTTTTTAATCATTTTCCTTTCCTCCTAGTATCAAATATATGTTGTTATTACATAATTATTACAATTTTGTTACGTTTTTATTCACAATATTGCAATAATTCAAAAAATCGCATACAATGATAGCAGATTTTAAACATAGGAAAGGAGCATCCGTATGCTGCCCGGTGTATATCAAGCGAAAAAAAAAGACAACACCATATATTTTCGAAGTTCGATTACCTACAGTGGAAAGCATATCAGCCTTGGCAGCTTTGACACGGAAGAAAAGGCACACGAAGCTTACCTTTACGCCGGCAGACTGCTCGCAGGAAAGGAAATAACGCTGACTTCATATAAAAAGGAAAATCCGGTGCTCTCCTTTTCCAAATGGGTTAGTTTAATTAATTTTCGGGATAATGGTATTTATATTAAGACACCGATTTATTTGTTCCAGAAATATTTTCATTATTATTTTTCGCCGGAAAATTATCTGATTTTTGATACGGACGATTTATTTTATTACTCCACCCGCACCATAAGCCGCCGCGGAGGACATCTTTTTGTTGCCGATTACGGAATGCAGGTGAATATTTTATCCCGCTATGGCATTAAAAATTACGCCGTAGCCGGACGTGATTATCTGTTTGCCAACGGAAACACAAGAGATTTCCGCTATGAAAATCTTGTAATTATCAACCGCTATCACGGCGTATGCCAAAAAACAAAACAGGGGCAGATTTATTATGAAACAAAAATTCACTGGAACGGTGATTTTTTAGTTGGACGCTATGAAAATGAAATAGAAGCTGCCATTGCCTATAACAAAGCAGCTTCCACTCTTTTAAGAAAAGGATATCTGAAAGATTATCCGGTTAATTATATTGAAGAACTTTCCGATTCGGAATACCGCTCCCGCTATCAGGTAGTGGATATTTCCGACAAAATCAAAGTTCTTAAATCGCTCCTTTAATAAACAGCACCATAAACAAAAGAATCATAATACCATTCAGCACTGAGCCAACCGCCGGTGTCACATGGTAAATATCTTCTTCTTTGTTGCAGCGAACCGCAAGCACAAATCCAATGATACTAAGTACCATCGTTGCAAGACCGAGCGCACCAATTTCCATTCCTGCCCTGCCTTTTGCATGTCCGGACACAATGCAGAGTGTCAAGAGAATAATAATCGAAAGGACACCCAGTACCACCGAAATAATTCCATGTTTCGGATGTTTCTTATCACTAAAACGTATTCTTTTCCGATTTCCAAAACGTACTTCCATATTCGGTCTCCTTTCACTTTCTTCCGAGTGCACGAATGATTTTTTTTGAAAGATAATAACAAATATACCCCCAAATAACACCAAACGTATTTAGACACAAATCATCGACATCAAAACATCCCACTTTTGTCACGAGCTGGATGGTTTCCACGACAAGACTGAAGGCAAATCCAAGGAACGTAACAAACAGTCCGCTTCTAAAATAATGCCCTTTAAAATGAACACCTTTTCGCTGTTCTCTGTATAGTACCGGGACCAGAAAGCCAAATGGCATAAATACCACAACATTTCCTAATAGATTAATAGCAAAGTATACCATGCCAATCTGCTCCCTGTACATCAGATACCGTTTAATTTCCCGAAACAACTCCAGATTGTACTGATAGGTCGTATACGGCTCATTGCGTCCATATTCCTCACTAAAAAAGAGAAAATAGACCAATAAAATCATGTAACAGATAAAGCATACCGTTAATAAATTGCTTATGAACCGTTTCATCTTTTCCTCCTAAAAACACAACCAAAATCTATCTTACTGTCTTAAAGCTACTCCTAAGTTTTCCAGTTTCTTTAAGATTTTATCCATGACAGCCGATACATCTTTATCCTCTAGCGTACGGTCTTTGGCACGGAAACGAATGGAATATGCCAGTGATTTTTCATCTTTTCCAACATTTTCCCCTTCGTAAATATCAAACAAATGATAATCTTCAAGCAGCTTTCCACCGCTCTTTCGGATTACTTCCTCGATTTGTCCTGCTAATACTGTCTTTTTCATAACGAGAGAAATATCACGTGTTACTGCCGGGAATTTAGCAACGCCCTGATATTTGATATCAAAGTTTGCTTTTTCAGCTAATTTTGCAACATCCAGTACAGCAACATATGTCTTTGTTCCCAGATTATAATTATCTGCCACTTCCGGATGTACTTCCCCCAGATAGCCAAGGACTTCTCTATCCATCATTATATCCGCTTTTCTTCCAGGATGCAAATAGGAATGTTCTCCTTTCGGCTCATAAGTAACACCTGTTGTAATACCAAGTCTGTCAAGAATTGCTTCCACACAGCCTTTCATATCAAAGAAATCGCCCTGTCCGTACATACCAAGTGCTAACATCATTTTTTCTTCCGGCAGTTTGGTAAGCGGAAGGGATTCCGGCAGATATACATTTGCCATTTCATACAAACGCACATCTTTGTTGCGGTGATTATAGTTTGTCGAAAGCGAGGTAAGCATACCGTTTAACGGTGTTGTACGCATGATACTGTAATCCACTCCAAGCGGATTGGAAATTTCAATTGCCTTGCGAAGCTCATCCCCTTTTGGAATCAGCAGTTTATCAAATGCTTTCGGGCTTTCAAAAGAATAAGTCATTCCTTCCGAAAAACCATACGACTCAATCACATTACGAATCATATTGCAAATGCTTGTCTGGTAGGAAACACCGCCCTGTGTTGCCTCACCGCTTGGAAGCGTTGTAGGAATCTTATCATAACCATAAAATCTTGCTACTTCCTCTGCCAAATCGGCAAGGCGCAGAATATCCTGACGCCAAGTTGGAACATGAACACATTTCTTTGCCTTATCCGGTACAAGATCAACCATTTCCCAATATTTACACATCTCATCTTCGGAAACATCAATACCAAGTAATGCGTTGATTTTACCAACATCATAAGCCACATCAATCGGCTCTTTTTTCTCCGGATAAACGTCCACACAGCCACCGACAACTTCACCGGCACCTAATTCTTCAATCAACTGACAGGCACGGTTCATCGCTTCCATCGTAGTATTCGGGTCTAAGCCTTTTTCAAATTTTGCCTGTGCGTCGGTTCGCATACCGATTTTTTTACCGGAAAGACGAATGTTTGTACCGTCAAAGCAGGCAGCCTCAAACAGCATCGTCTTTACATCGTCCGTAATTTTGGAATTTTCACCACCCATGATTCCGGCAAGTCCAACGGATTTTTCACCATCACAAATCATAAGAATGGAAGAATCCAGTTCTCTCTCCTGACCATCGAGTGTCTGGAATTTCTCACCGGCTTCTGCTCTCTTTACTACGATTTTATGACCGGCAATTGTATCTAAGTCATACGCATGCATCGGCTGCGCATATTCCTGCATTACATAGTTTGTAATATCTACGATATTGTTAATCGGACGGATTCCGCTTGCTGCCAGTCTGCGCTGCATCCACTCTGGCGATGGTTCAATCTTAATATTCTTTACCACGCGCGCCACATAACGGGAACACAAATCCGGCGCCTGAATTTCAACGGAAATGTAATCCTCTGTCTTTTCATCATTTCCACTCTCTGTTAGAACCGGCGGAACAAATGGTTTTCGAAATGTAGCTGCTGCTTCTCTTGCAATACCAAGAACACCAAAGCAGTCCACACGGTTACTTGTTACTTCATATTCAAAATCAGCATCACGAAGGCCAAGTAAGGCAATCGCATCACTGCCAACCGGTGCATCTTTATATTCCGGATTATCACTGAGAATATAAATACCATCCTCTGCTGCATCCGGATAAAAATCAGTTGAAGAACCAAGTTCCTCAATCGAGCACATCATGCCGTTACTTTCCACGCCACGCAGTTTTCCTTTTTTGATTTTTACGCCACCGGCAACTTTTTTGCCATCATGACCGCCGGCAACACGGCCACCATCTAAAACAACCGGCACTTTCTGTCCTTCTTTTACATTGGAAGCACCTGTTACAATCTGCGTTGTTGTTCCTTCCTCATCAATTGCCACCTGGCAGACAACCAGTTTATCCGCATCCGGGTGTTTTTCAATTTTCTCAATTTTACCTACAATAATTTTGTCCAAATCTGCATCGAATTTTTCATATCCTTCGACCTTTGTTCCGGACATCGTCATCGCATCCATATATTCCTGCTCTGTACAGGTAAGTTCCGGTACATAAGCTTTAATCCATGATAATGGTGTATTCATTCTTAAACCTCCTTAAAACTGTTCCAAAAATCTCTTGTCATTTTCATACAAAAGGCGCATGTCATCAATCTCATATTTTAAGAGGGCAATACGCTCTAAGCCGACACCAAAGGCAAATCCTGTGTATTCTTCCGGATCAATACCACTCATCTCAAATACATGTGGATGAACCATACCGCATCCTAAAATCTCAATCCAGCCCTCACCTTTACAGAAACGACAGCCCTTACCGCCGCATTTGAAACAGGTTACATCCATTTCTGCACTTGGCTCAGTAAATGGAAAATGATGCGGACGGAATTTTACTTTGGTATCTTCTCCAAACAATTTCTTTGCAAACTGTTCCAGTGTACCTTTCAAATCAGCAAAGGTAATGTTTTTGTCAATAACAAGTCCTTCAATCTGATGGAATGATGGAGAATGTGTTGCATCGACATCATCACTTCTAAATACTCGTCCCGGTGAAATCATACGAATCGGTAACTTCCCTTTTTCCATCTCGTGTACCTGAACGGAAGAAGTCTGGGTACGAAGTACAATTTTATCATTAATATAGAAAGTATCCTGCTCATCTTTTGCCGGATGATTTGCCGGAATGTTAAGTGCTTCAAAGTTATAGTAGTCATACTCTACTTCCGGACCTTCGACAACCTCATAACCCATGCCGATAAAGATTTTTTCGACTTCTTCTAAGGCAATCGTGTTTGGATGACGGTGACCCATCTTTCGCTCACGGCCGGGCAAAGTTACATCGATTACTTCGGCTTTCATTTTTTCCTCGCGAAGTTTGCGCTCAAAAGCAGCTTTCTTTTCCTCTAAACTGCTCTCGATTTTTGCCCGTGCCTCATTCACCATCTGACCAACTTTTGGACGGTCTTCCGGTGCCACATCCTTCATGGACTTAAGAACACCAGTAAGTTCTCCTTTCTTTCCCAAAAAGGCAACCCGGATTTCATTTAATTTATCGAGTTCCCCCGACTGCTCAATTTGAGACATCGCATTGCTTAAAATATGCTCCAATTTTTCTTTCATGATAATCTCCTTTCCTGAAAGATTTCTTTTCTTGTAATTAAAAAAGCCCCTTACAGAGATTTCTCTGCAAGGGACGAATCAACTCGCGGTACCACCCAAATTCTTATCAAAATGATAAGCACTCATAATACGATAACGGATATCAGCCGTCACTTTCTACTTTTGTCTTTTGACCGTTCAAAAGCAAGACTCCGGTGCGAAATTCAACTGCTAACGGAACCTGACAGAACTTACAGCCGATGATTCTGTCTCTCTGAAGGAAATTAACAGTCTGTCTGGCAAATACCAACACCTTCTGCGTCATTTTCATAATGAAACCTTTTACACTTTAGCATATATGGTTGTTCTCTGTCAAGTGTTCGATGGAAGGGTTTTAGTTTTTAGTTTCCGTAATTTAGTAAGAAAAGTTTACATCCTGTGGGTACAAATCTTTTCTTGCTAAATTACTGGAATTCTAAAAACTGGCAACGATTGCTTGGCACAGGCTACTGCTTTAACAAGTCAGTTAGATGGGTTTTCAATCAAAAAAAATTCAACTGAAAAGTTTTGCACTGAGTGGGTTTTGAGTGCGTCGGCAGGTGGCACCGGTAGTTTCAGTGCCCCTGCTGTTACGCACTCAACGAGCGAGAGCGCCCACGAAGTGCAAACTTTTCAGTCGAATTATTTCATTAAAAACTACATCTTATTTGATTGTCAAATAGTCAATATAACCATCCCATGTACCATCGTCACTTGTCACAACGAGTTTTACCTCTTGATTGCCAAGTCCGTGTGTTACATTTTTAATCGTATATTCTGCCGGATAACTTCCGCCATAGTAGAACGTTCCTTTTTTCTGACCGCCTACAAATAAGTCTACTTGCGCCATCTTTGAGTTGTTTGAACAGCCACGCAATGTAAAGTCATGTGTTCCGTATCCAAAATACTGCGTATATGAACAGGAATCATTGTTTCCATACAAGGCAACACCATTAAATGGAGAGCTGATTTTACTTGCATATGAGCCGCCCAGTGTCATGTCCTCACACTGTACCGTGAGCCCATTCCATGTACTGCTGCTTCCACCGGAAGTATTTCCTCCTGAGCTGCTTCCACCAGTACTTCCACCGGATGTACTTCCCCCAATCGTCAGATTGTTTTTGTAAACATCCGCATAACCGCTGCTCTGGTAACCTTCTACATTCAAAGCTACTTCATAGAGTTTACCCATCGGCATGCCAAGGCTTTCCCATTTTTTAAAGTGTTCTGTCACCGAAATGGTTCCGCTTGTACGTTTGCTTGTACGTACACTCCAGTACTGTTTGAATGTTGTGTTACCGTCAATTGACGGTTGATTGTAACGAGTTGTTTCATATACATCATACGTTCCGCCATCGACTGTAATCTGTCCTTTGGAAGAAGCTCCAGGCGGACGCCAGGTTCCCCAACTGTCTACGATGTAATATTCAACCAACGGGTTTCTGGACCAGCCATATACACAAAGGTAAGAATTTCCTTTTGGCTGGTAGTAACATCCATAATCAATGGAAATGTTACCAATCTGGGAATATGTTTTTGTGCAGTCAAAGGTTTTTCCTTTGCGGAACAACGCATTCCCAATGTTGTCCCACCAGCAGCTGAAGTTTCCACCACCGTTTAAGGTCATGCTTGTATCGCCATAATCCTTCCACAATGCGTAATCATAACCGTCTTCAACGCCGGTCTTTTCGTTGTAGATCGTCGTAGCTGCCTGAGCTGATACGGAAGGAATCATCATTCCGATGCATAAAAGCAATGCTACAACACCCATAAGTTTGTTTCGTTGCATTTGGCAACCTCCTTTCTCTGACATAAAAATACCACATTTTGGCTATAATGTAAATACTATATTTGTTGATTTTTTATAGTTTTTTGGTTATATGACTATTAGTTTTTGTGCAAATTGCATGCATTTTATGTTGATTTTTCCCCGAGAATTGCATATACTTAGCACAGCAAAGAAGAAAGGAGTCATTCGATGGAAACAAATAACCTTTATATCTGGTCCATAAAAAATATTAAAAGCAATCGCATTTCCATTCATGCGGCACAGGTTGCTTTTTTTATCATGGTGTCCTTTTTTCCTTTTTTAATGTTTTTTATTACCTTGTTAAAGCATACTCCCATCAGTGAAGCGGTTCTTCTTGCCTCCGTACAGAAGGTCATTCCTGCCAGTTTAAGTTCCCTTATTTCAACTTGGCTGAATGAATCGTTTGAGGCATCTACGACCATTCTTTCTGCTACCGTTATTTCCGCATTATGGGCCGGTTCAAAAGGGTTTGCCAGTATTGCCTATGAATTGGAAGCAATATATAGTGATGGATTGGATAAACACCGTTCTTTTTTTTCAAGACGTTTTCATTCCATCTTAGATACCGTTTTGTTTACAATTATGATTATTATCAGCTTAGTTCTTCTTGTTTTTGGCAACCAGATTATCCAGTTGATTAATCACTTTCTGCCGTTTATGCAGCACATGACATTACTTTTGTTTTTGCTGCGCTCGGCATTTTCTCTGTTACTGTTTACGATTTATTTCGCCTTTTTGTACTATTTTATACCGGGCCGCCATGCGTTGTTTAGGGAAGAACTTCCGGGTGCCATCCTGTCTTCCTTTCTCTGGATTTCGTTCTCGTATCTGTATTCTTTTTATGTGGATACCTGGGGCACGATTTCATCGATTTACGGCAGTTTGACATCCATTGTCTTCTTGATGTTGTGGCTTTATTTCTGCATCACTTTTCTTTTTCTTGGTGCGCTTTTAAACAAATATCTGCAAACCTACCACAGCATTCACCCCATCAATGACCTCAGACGGATTTCTGATATTGTAAAATACTACCTAAAAAGTAAAATTTGAGAATTTCCTCGCACTTTTTTCCCTGAGCTGCCATTTGATTGGCACCGTTCTGGCTCATCCCAACGCCGTGTCCATAACCGCCTCCGGTGAAAATATAAGAATCTCCCTTTTTTTCTATTGTAAAATATCCACTCGGCAGACAACTAAGTCCCGATACCTCTTTTTTATCTTTTCTTAAATAAATTAATTTCTCTCCGCCAAACAAATTTCTTAAATTATATTCTGTGTAAATCCGCAGTGTATTTTTGCTCCCTGTAATTTGCGCCATCACTGCCACACCGCTTTTTCCTCTTTTTAGAATTTCTACTTTTTTGATTTCTCCTAACTCTGTCTGTCCGGTACTGAAAAATGTTCCATCCTTTTGTTTTGTCTGAATCTGTGTCGGATTTTTTTCATACCGGCTTTTTATCTTTTCGGAAATAAATTGCTGCAATTGTTTTTCAGACACGGTTGTCCGCCAGCGATACCATGGCGAATTGGCATCATAACTTTTTGTTTCATCTTTCAAAAATTTAGAAAAATCCGCTTCTTTCTGCAAATCCAGTGTTTTCCTACTATCTCCTAACAACACGCACGGCATAAGATAACTTCTGTCTTTTTTCGCAAACCATACCTCCTTAATCCCGGCAGAAACTCCTGCAGAAACAGAATAAAAATAAGTTTCTGCCACTTGGTTTTCTGCAAAAACAACCTGCCCTTTTGTTTCATTAACCGCTGCGATGGACGCAGCATCCTCACGCAGATTGTTATACACTTGGAATGCCACACTATCGTCGACGTGCGCACCTAAAGCTGCCAGCCTTTTTCCCGCCATCTGCTTGATGGCATAACTTCTGGCGCATACTGCCTGCGCTTTCAATGCCTCCTTTTGATATTCGGTCGGCATTTCACTTGGCACAACACTATATAAATATTCCTCTAATGGCAGCTCATTGATTATATGTAATGCCTTGTCCACTAAATCAATTTCAAAAATGCCCCGGTACTCCGGATGTCCATACTGCTTATTTACACTCTCTACCCGGATTTTACCACCCGTATCCGGTATCACTACAATATGTTCCGTCACGTTTTGTGCCGTCAGTTTTTGCTTTTTTGATGCATCAAAATGTGTCTTCTTCTTTCCGGCAACCACGGTATACCCGGTTGTCGCTGAAAAACAGACATTTGGAAAATCATAGGAATGATTCTTTTCATTTTGCAAAATTACACGAATTTTTGCTGTCTTTTCCGCCCTCTCATAAAGCAGTACCGCGCAGATTTTTCCGGAGGCCGCGACATATTTTGCCTCCGACTCCCCTACCGATAATTCGCTTACTTCACCCGGTGTCACTATGCCATCACTTTTCAGATGATAAACACAAAATTCTGCATCCAATGAAACGAAACCATAATTTTCAATCTGCAGTTTTTTATCCATAATACGCAGAATTTTTCCTTGAATCATATCCGGTTTTTTCCGAAGTTTTACAACTTTTCCCTGCTCTTCAATCAAGTCTGCTACCCCGCTTATTTTTTCTTTGGAAACAGCAGAACGAAGCTGCCACGTTTTTTTCTGCCCGCGCCAGATTCCCTCAACTTTCTGTTGTTTTACATCGGTTATGTACACATTGCGATACTCTTTTTTTGTCTTTACGACACGACTCTCCCGAAAGGACTGAAACAGCCACAATCCGGCCATACAAAAAAACACAATAAAAAATACAATAATTACTCTGCCTGTCCTTCTCAAAATAAAAATCCCCCTTTGCATTATAGTTTATGCAAAGAGGGTTATATATATTACCATTCAATGAGCATTGCGCCCCAAGTTAATCCACCACCAAAGCCTGACAAAATAATTTTATCTCCTCGATCTAATAAATGATTACGGTTTAACTCATCAAGTAATATCGGAATACTTGCAGACGATGTATTTCCATAACGGTCAAGATTCATCGGAAACTTATCAATGTCCACCTTCAGTCGTTTCGCAATCAGTTCCAAAATTCTGACATTTGCCTGATGCAGTACAAAGAATTTAATGTCATCTACATCTGTTTCTGTTTTTTTCAAAATCTGCTTCACACAACGTGGCACCATGGTAACGGCAAACCGGAACACTGCCTGACCATCCATGCGGATATAGTCTTTTTTTCGTTTAGAATTATGAAATGGATTTTGAATTCCACGACCTTTACACGTAAGTACATCACCCTGTGTACCATCTGATCCGGTCACACTGGCAATCAGTCCTCCCACATTAGAATCATCTTTTTGAACAATCGCAGCCCCTGATCCATCACCAAACAAAATGCAGGAACCTCGGTCTGACCAGTCCACCTCTCGAGATAGAGTCTCAGCACCAGCCACAAGAACTGTTTTTGCCATTCCCATTTCAATATAAGCATACGCCGTATTTAAGGCAAATAAAAATCCGGAACACGCAGCATTAATATCAAAGCAAGTTGCCCGTATCGCGCCAATTGCTCCCTGTACCGAACAGGATGTACTTGGCACATACGTATCCGCCGATACCGTGGCTACAATAATCAGATCTAACTCATCGGCTCCTATCCCTGCATTTTCCAGTGCAGCCTCTGCCGCATGAGCAGCCATATAAGTCGTTCCTTCTTTTCCATTCGAGAGATGTCTTTCTTTTATACCGGTTCGCTGTCGAATCCACTCATCATCTGTATCCACGATGGTTGACAAAAAGTTATTATCCGCTACTTTTTTTGGAAGGTAGCTGCCGGTTCCTATAATTCTGACTGACATAACATTTCCCCTTTATCCTAAATTCAAACATTGTATAGTATAAAGCCTTACTACGCCACTTGTCAATCGTAGTCATCAATACTACGTGTTGGCATTTTTCGGACTACTTTTTGTCTTATTCATTAAATTATTGTATGAAACCGCTCATAAAAAATACGTTTAAACACCCGGTACGCGACATCATAAACAAACCATCCGATCACACCGGCAGGAATTAACAGTGGGTAAAAAGCGGTCATTTTCTGCATCACATCTCCAAATAAAAGTTTTGGAAAAAAGAATATCATCGGAACATATATTAAAAGGAATATCATAAGCCTTATTACACAATGAACCCATTCTTTCGGATTCTTTTTTTGCATCAGTAAAAAAATCCCTTCTGATAAAAGTATGTAAGCAGCAAGTGCAAGATATAAAATCACATGCATCTTATCCGGATTCACAAAAAAGTCCAGTGCTGCACAAACAAAATAAAAAAGGATTCCCTCTTTGATTCCAAAGCGAACTACAATAATTCCTAACAGATATGCCGCCAATGCTGTAAAAAACACGGTATTTACAGAAATAACAGTACCAAGCACCGTAAAAACCGTGCTCAGTGCTGCGAATACACCTAATATTGCTATTTTCTTCGTCTTATTTACATGCATGAGCACAAATCTCCTCCCATACATTCACAACAAGAATCAGCAATCCACAAATCACAACAGGGATTGCCGGTTCCGCATGCACTGCCGCCACCGTAGTTTCCATAGCCACCGTAACTGCCGTAGCCGCCATAACCACCGCCAAATGGATTTCCACCAAACGGACTTGCACCGCCTCCACGCTGCAGCTGCTGATAATACTGCTGGTATTCAGGATTAGAAGGGTCTAACTCGACTGCCCTTTTGGCATAATCCATCGCAACCACATTATTTCCCAAGCCAAGGTTTGCATACGAACTGAAATAATACCATCTGGCACTTCTGTTTTCCATACTGTTTAACACGTTAATCGCCTCATTAAAACGACGTGCCCGGATGTAATTCATCGCAGCCATCAAATGCTGGTCTTCTTCGGTATATTCTCCGCCATCACCGTAACCGCCGTAACTTTGATTTGTCTTACCGGAGCGCTCATTAACAATCTGGTTATAAGCTTCTTGTACTTCGCGGAATTTTTCTTCCGCCCAGTTTTTCTGCGATTCATCCGAATAGGAATCCGGATGATATTTCCGGCTTAATGTGCGGTATGCCTTTTTAATCTCGCGATCCGTTGCTCCTCTTGTCACTCCTAATACTGAATATGGGTCTCTTGTCATCATTTCCTCCGTTTCTTTTCATCCGTCACCCAGACACCTTCGTATAAAATATTTCTTAAAATCGGTAAATCCTGTTCCAGTGGTAACTTTTCAAACTCGGCAATTGCCATCCGAAGTGTTCCATCCAGCATTTCTCTTATTGTTTCTTCTAAGTCTTCTTCTCCGATTCGGTTCATAAACGGATTATAGCATCCTTTTTTTTCATCGTCTGCCAAATCCATAAAGGCGTCCATCATATAAATAAATTTACCAAGGTAAAAACCAAAAGCACGTAAAATCTCCTGAAAAGCATCCTCTTTCCAAACAAACAATTCTGCCATCAGACTGCCAAACGGTCTCGCTGCTGCATCAATATCCTGACAATTTTCTTTCTCTAATTCTGCAAGTTCTTTTAGTGCTTTTTCAATTGCCTCAGCTTGTCTTTTATACTTTTTCTCAATCTTTTTCTTTTTTGCAGCAAAAACCTTCATCCCCAAAAAACCGCTTATTTTTCTTTCGTCTTCCCAATCATCTTTTAAGTGGTCATACGTTAAAAGAATGTTCATGTCCGACGCATAAAACGATACTTCATTCTGTATCATATACTGCTTCTTTGCCGGATGAATCAGACAGTGCTTTCTCATTTCTTCCTCTTTTGGTTCATATAAAGAACTCAATAAAATCACAAGAAATGTCATATCATAAGTAAGTGTCATCTGTCCGCGCCTGCCATGGTTTTTCAAAAGTGTATGACACAGTCCGCAGTAATATCCTTTGTATCTGGCAAATTCTCTTATCTTTAATTCCGGTTTATTTGCCGTTACATAACCAAACATCCAGTTTCTCCTATAAACGGTAACAATTCAGACACATAGGAAGTCTCTAACTCATCACGTTTTCTTAATAAATTCAAATCGACATTTCGGACACGAAATCGCAATTTTTCCACGTCCCTTTGGCACACGAATGGTCTGGTGGCACTTCGGGCATCGATATAACTTTTTTGTTCCACTCCGCTCTTTCATACGAAGTCTGCAAAACTTAAAGTAGTTTTTTACCGGGTTCCAGAATTTCAAAAATTTCTGATTTTCTCTCTGGCGGTTCACAATATTTCTCGAAAAGCAGCGGAAGAAATAAAGTACAATCACAAGCATACTGACAAGTGCAAATATCGGTGCCGCCACCGTTCTTATAAAAATCCGCTGTAACACAAATAATAGTAAATACAGGACAAACAAGAAATTTCCAAACTGATCATTTCCATATCTGCCATACATCATCCGTCGAAACCAATTCATATCATCACATCCTTTCACCTGTCCCATATAAAATAAAACATACTAAAGGATACACCTATTTTGTGAACTTCCTATGAATCTTTTACATATTATTTGCTTTCTTCCATTTAAAATACTGGATAGTATAAAACAAAGAAATCAAAATCCATACGACAAATAAAATAATAAGTGCGGTGTTAAATACGCCCATAGAACCGGAACCAATCAGCAGATTTTTTCCAATAAACAAAATAGCAATAAAGGCAGCACACACCCAGCAGCTTATCATTTCACTCTTACGGTTACGAATCGCACGTGGTTTACTCATAATAATACACATCCTTTACATAATAATCCATTGTTTTGCCCTGAGTAATATCCTATAATAGAATTAAAAAAAAATCAAGGAGCGTTTATCTATGAACGAAAATATGAGCGAAAACACAAGGGCACTGGGATTTTTACCTCCGCTCGGATGGAATTCTTGGAATACATTTACATGGGATATTAACGAATCCCTTATTTTTGAAATTGCAGACTGCATGGTAAAAGACGGCTATAAAGATGCCGGCTACGAATATCTTGTTATCGATGACTGCTGGAGTCTGAAAGAACGAAACGAAAACGGTCATCTAGTTGCCGACCCTAAAAAATTTCCACATGGCATGAGGGCGGTTGCCGACTACATCCATGACAAGGGACTGAAATTTGGTATGTATTCCTGCGCCGGCACCCACACCTGTGCCGGTTATCCGGGAAGCTTTGAGCATGAATTTGAGGATGCAAAGCAATTTGCGGATTTTGGTGTCGATTATCTCAAATACGATTTCTGCTTTAAGCCAAGACATATGTCCGGAGAGCTTCTTTATAAACGGATGAATTTGGCTCTTCGAAATTGTGGACGCCCAATTTTATTTTCTGCCTGCAACTGGGGTGAGGATAACGTACATAACTGGATTCGCGAATCCGGTGCCCATATGTACCGCTCCACACCGGATATCCAGGATAACTGGGAATCGATTCAAAAAATCGCCCTGTCCCAAATTGAAAAAGAAGCGTTCACCGGCTCCTTCTGCCACAATGACATGGACATGCTGGTGGTTGGTATGCATGGTGGCAGCAACGATGATTTTATTGGTTCTATCGGAGGTTGTACCGATACGCAGTACAAAACCCACTTTGCTCTCTGGGCTATGATGGGTTCCCCTTTGATGATTGGATGTGATATCAGAAAAGCCACACAGGAGACAAAAGATATTCTATTAAACCGTGATTTAATTGCCATTAATCAGGATGTCGAATCTCGTGGGGCTTACCGTGTCCGTGTCGAACCTCAATGGTTCCATGAGGATGAAGCCTTTGTACTGGTAAAAGTTTTGTCGAATGGTGATTTGGCAATTGGGCTTTTCAACCTCAGTGACCAAAATCGTGAATTAACAATTCAATTCTGGGATTTAGGACTTCCTTACGCTTCCGGCATAGCACTGTCTATGTACGACTGCCACAAGCACAAAGAACTCGGTACTTTTAAAGAAAGGTTTGCTGTAACGGTGCCATCCTGTGACTGTATGGTCGTTCGTGCAAAATTGGTGTGAACATGGAACCATCTCAAAATTTATGCAAAAACTGTGAAAAGAAACTTACCTCCGATGAAAAGGCAATTTACTTAAAATTAGTGGACCGCACAGCATCCCGTTTTCTCTGCCTAGACTGCCTTGGCGAAAAAATGGGATGTGGGCGCGAGCCTCTTGAAAAAAGAATCCGTTATTATCGGGAAAGCGGCAATTGCGTATTATTCCGCTAAAAAAGGAGTTTCTCCTCTTCATACAAACCAAGAGGAGAAACTCCTTTTTATTTTATTAAATCATGATTATTTTTTAATCAACAATGACTTTCCGGTCATTTCAGCCGGCTGTTCCATACCCATCATCTCAATCATAGTTGGAACGATATCTGCCAGACATCCGCCTTCACGAAGTGTATAATCTTCATCGTAATTTACAAGAACGAATGGAACCGGGTTTGTTGTATGAGCAGTGAATGGTTCGCCATCTTCATCCAAAAGTTTCTCTGCATTTCCGTGGTCGGCACAGATAAACATCTGTCCATCCACATCCAAAATGGCATCCACTGTTTTGCCAACACATTCATCAACTGTCTCAATTGCTTTTATTGCTGCTTCCATAATACCGGTATGACCTACCATATCCGGATTTGCAAAGTTTACGATAATGACATCGTATTTATCCGAACGAATCGATTCTACCAAATTGTCACAAACTTCGTAAGCACTCATCTCCGGCTGCATATCAAAGGTAGCTACCTTTGGAGAGTTTACAAGAATACGGTCTTCTCCTTCAAACTGCTTCTCTTCGCCACCATTAAAGAAGAATGTAACATGTGCATACTTCTGTGTCTCAGCCAGGCGAAGCTGTTTTTTACCATGTTTTGCCAGATATTCACCAAATGTCATTTTTAATTCTTCCGGTGGGAAGGCAACTAATACATTTGGCATCTCAGCATCATACTGTGCCATGCAGACAAACGTGAGTGGGAAATATCCGTTTCTTCTCTCGAATCCGGTAAATTCCGGATCTACAAAAGCTCTTGTCAGCTGTCTTGCACGGTCCGGACGGAAGTTAAAGAAGATTACACTGTCATTTTCATGAATCATACCATTTTTATCAACAACAGTAGGAAGCATAAACTCATCCGTTACATCATTCGCATACGAATCTTTGATTGCCTGTACCGGGTCATCTGCCTGTACACCTTCACCATATACCAAAGCAGAATATGCTTTTTCCTCACGGTCCCATGCATTATCACGATCCATCGCATAAAAACGTCCGGAAATCGTAGCAACAGAACCAACACCGATTTCTTTAATCTTAGCAACTAATTCTTCCATATACTCGGCTGCGGATGATGGTGGAACGTCACGTCCGTCAAGGTAAGCATGAACATATACCTTTTCCAGTCCGTTTTTCTTTGCCATTTCCAAAAGGCCGTATAAATGCTCCATATGGCTGTGCACACCGCCCGGTGACAACAGTCCCATCAAATGAAGTGCACTGTCATTTTTTTTGCAGTTTTCCATAGCGGCAACAAGTGCTTTATTCTCAAAGAAATCGCCATCCTGAATTGACTTTGAAATTTTAACAAGCATCTGGTATACGATTCTTCCGGCACCCATGTTGGTGTGTCCGACTTCAGAATTTCCCATCTGTCCGTCCGGCAGACCAACTGCCATACCGCTTGCTTCGCCCTGAACAAAAGGATACTTTGCAATTAACTTATCCATAACCGGCGTTTTTGCCTGTTTTACAGCATTTCCTTCTGTCTTATCACTTAATCCATATCCATCTAAAATCATTAATACCGTTGGTTTCTTACTCATATTTCCTCCGTTCTGAAGTTCTTTTCACTTCTAACTGTATTTTCCTGCCAACATCCTATTATAATGGAGTTTGCAGTAGAAATCAATGATAACTTGCTTCAATAAATCTAACCTCGGTTCTGTGCATCTACCAAGTTTTCACTCTGATACATCTTGCGCAGTTTTGGTTTCTCAATTTTACCGGTTGGGTTTCTCGGTACATCTGCAAAGAAAATCTTACGAGGTCTCTTATAACGTGGAAGTCCTTTGCAGAACTCATTCATCTCATCTTCCGTGCAGACAGCCCCCGGAACCAGTTCGATAATCGCTGCTGCAATCTCTCCCAAACGGTCATCTTTTAGTCCGATAACAGCCACATCCTTTACTGCCTCATGTTTGCTCAGATAGTTTTCAATCTGAACCGGATACAAGTTTTCACCACCACTGATGATAACATCTTTTTTGCGGTCAACCAGATAGATAAAACCATCTTCATCCATCTCCGCCATATCACCGGTGTAAAGCCAGTCGCCGTGAAGAACTTCTTTTGTTGCCTCTTCATCGTTATAATAACATTTCATCACGCCGGGACCTTTAACCGCCAGCTCACCGACTTCACCTTGTTTTACTTCATTTCCGTCGGTGTCAATAATTTTTGCCTCCCAGCCATATCCCGGAATACCGATAGCACCGACTTTATGGATATTTTCCACGCCAAGATGAACGCAGCCCGGTCCAATCGACTCACTTAAACCATAGTTCGTATCATACTGATGATTTGGAAAATACTCTTTCCAGCGGCGGATTAAGCTCTGTGGAACCGGCTGTGCACCAATATGCATCAGACGCCACTGGGATAATTCATAATCATCGGGTTTTAATCTTCCACTGTCAAGTTCCACGAGAATATCCTGTGCCCAAGGAACCAAAAGCCAGACAATTGTGCATTTCTCATTGGAGACCGTCTCCAAAATTGTTTTCGGGCTTACCCCCTTCAAAAGCACTGCCTTGCTTCCCGTCAAAAGACTGCCAAACCAGTGCATCTTCGCTCCGGTATGATACAGCGGAGGAATACATAAGAACACATCGTCATGTGTCTGTCCGTGATGCTTCTGCTCGACTTTACAGGCATGCATCAAACTTTCATGATTATGTAAAATTGCTTTCGGAAATCCGGTTGTTCCGGAAGAAAAATAAATTGCCGCATCATCTTCGTCAGAAATTGGGATTCCCGGTGCTAAACTTGCACAGTTTGCCGTCAGTTTATCATAATCTTCCGCAAAGGACGGGCAGTCGCCTCCCACATAAAACAAAAGACGGTTCTGACTGATTTTATCGGCAATTTCTTCCACACGGCCGATAAATTCCGGACCAAACACTAAAACATCTACCTCCGCCAGATTCAAACAATATTCAATTTCATCCGGTGCATAGCGGAAATTAAGCGGCACCGCCAGTGCTCCGGTCTTTAATATACCAAAATAAATCGGAAGCCATTCCAAGCAGTTCATCAATAAAATCGCCACTTTGTCCCCTTTTCCAATCCCTCTGCTGATTAAAAGCTGTGCAAAACGATTGGCTTTTTCGTCAAATACATGCCATGTGATTTCCCTGCGGTAATGACACATCGGACTTGACTCGATTAATTCATAATCCCTCCATGTTACTCTTCTTTTCTCCTGAATATCCGGATTAATCTCTACAAGACTCACTTCGTTCGGATATTTTTTGGCATTTGCCTCCAATAACTCTGTAATTGGCATTCCCTTTATCCTCCATTTCAAAATACAAAAACTATCTATATCATATCGCATTTCCACTGATTTAGCAAGGATATCGCCTCGTCAATTTCGTCCACTGCATAGTCGCAAATCAAATCAAAGTCTTCTTTTGCATAATTCCACTTTGGTTCTCTTACTAAAACCGTCTGAAAACCACCTTTTTTTGCTCCTAAAACCGCCGGCAGAATATCTTCAAACACAAAACAGTTACCGGGATTTACTCCCATCTTCTCTGCCGCCTTCAAATAGACATCCGGGAACTCTTTTCCTCTTTTTACATCCCCCGTTTCCGTAAATGAATGAAACCAGTCGTAGATTCCTAAATTTTTTAGGCACGGCTCAAATAAAGAAGCACTGTTTGAGGTTGCAACCGCCATTTTAATATCCTGCTTCTTTAGCCACAAAAGAAGTTCTTTTACCCCTTTTTTTAGTTTTACATCATGAGCATACGCATCTCTTGCCATCGCATCCCATTCCGCCATCACATCTTCCTTAGTCTCCTGCAGCAAAAAACGTTTGATGGTATATTTCGCCACCTCTTCAAACCCCATCGCCATAATTGCCGTGGAATAATCTTTTGGCACTTCAAATCCTCGTTTTTTCAAAAAATCGGTATCAATCTGCGACCAGACCCATGTCGAATCTAACAATGTGCCATCCAAATCAAATATGACTCCTTCTATCTTCACCGTATCCATCCCTTCTTTTTTTATCTTTTACCAGTATAACAGAATTCCCCCTATCTTTCCATGGCTTTTATAACCATCTGAGCGATTTTTTTATGTCCTTTTTCACTGGGATGCGGATCAATTTCCCTTCCCTTAAAAGAAAGATTGACCATGGATTCCTTCTCGCCGTCAAAACATTTTTTAATATCGACAAGCACATACTCATCCGATGGATAAAATCCGCGGTTCATCCGGTTAATATAAGCATCCGCAACCGAATACACCTGTGAAAACGCATCAATCCCTTTAGCAGGATTATAAATATTGTCCGCATATATTTTTACATCCGGATTAACCGCTCGAATTTCTCGGATGATTTTTGGAAAAGTTTTTGCAAACTGCACGCATGCCTCATCAAATTTATGTGCATCCCGTTTTATCATTTCTTCCATGTTTAAATCCAATTGAATCAAATGGAGTAAATCATTTGAGCCAATGGATATCGTAACAAAATCGGCATGTTTAATCGTTGCCCGGTACTTTTTATATTCCTTTCTTTCCGGATTTGTAAGTATATCAAGAAGTTCCCCGCTTTGCATCCCATTTTCTCCAAAATTCGTAACAAAAACCGAATCATACTTTGTCTCCAGATTTTTGCGAATCAATTCTACATACGACTGCTCTTTTCTATCGCTAAGTCCATACCCATATGCGATGCTGTCTCCAAGCGCCACATAGCGTATTGACGTTGATGTAATATCACCGGAACTTGCCTTTTCCTCCGGTACAGCTTTAATTCCACAAAACACAGCGAACATAATCACCCCGATTCTTATTATCCATTTCACCAAAAAAGCCTCCTACACATAATAAAAGATTGCTTTTTTATTATGTGTAGAAGACTTAAAATTATTAGCTCATTTTGGATTTTTGAAAATTATCTTATTCGTCATCCTCTTCGACATTGTGATATACATTCTGCACATCATCATCCTCATCCAAAAGGTCCATAATACGCTGGAACATTTTTTTATCTTCATCTGAAGTAAGTTCCACATAATTTTGCGGAATCATGGTAATTTCAGCCTGTACCATCGGAACGTTTTCTTTTTCCAACGCTTCACGAACAACACTAAAATCCTCCGGTGTTGTAAGAATTTCGTAACTATCTTCTTCCTCAACAAAATCCTCTGCACCGGCATCCAATGCCATCATCATAAATTCATCGGCATCAGTCTCATATGCTTCTTTATCAACAAGAATCTGTCCTTTTTGGTCAAACATATAAGACACGCAGCCTGTCGTTCCTACATTACCGTTTCCTTTGGTAAATGCATTTCTTACATTTGAAGCAGTACGGTTTTTGTTATCCGTCAGTGCCTCTACAATAATTGCTGTTCCGTTCGGTCCATAGCCTTCATACTGACAGCTTACATAATTAACCGCATCTACGTTTCCTGCTGCTTTTTTGATTCCACGCTCAATCGTGTCGTTTGGCATATTGTTTGCCTTTGCTTTTGCAACAACATCACGAAGTTTACTGTTATTATTCGGGTCTGGTCCGCCCTCTTTTACGGCTACCGCAATTTCACGGCCGATTACCGTAAAAATCTTACCTCTTTTAGCATCATTTTTCTCTTTTTTGTGCTTAATGTTTGCAAATTTTGAATGTCCTGACATGTTTTTACTCGACGAGATATTTCTACTCGTCTTCCTCCTTACTTATTACTTATTTTTTCAATCACTGCCGGTACTAAGTCCGCCGTACGGACTGCACACATAATCGTGTCATCCCCCGCAATGGATCCTACAATTTCTTCTATCTCAAGCGCATCAATTGCGGCGGCAACTGCCATCGCCATACCGCTTACCGTCTTGATTACTACCAAATTATCTGCCTGGTCGATACTCACCATACCATCCTGTAAAACTCTTGCATAGCGCTCGCCAAAGCTAGCACTTCCCGGAGTAACACAGATGTACTTGGATTTTCCGTTTTTATCTGCCTGTTTTTTTAACTGCAGTTCTTTGATATCCCGGCTGATGGTTGCCTGCGTCACCCGGAAACCGGATTCATGCAGACGCTTTCCAAGCTCCTCCTGCGTATCGATATCATACTCATCAATTAATTCTAATATTTTATTCTGTCTTACTCGCTTCATAAAAAACTCCGTTCCAAAACCTCAGCTCATTAATTACGGTTTAGTTTGCTCCGCATTTTATCAAAAAAGCTGGCATCACCTAACCGAACCATATCAAAAGTTTCTTTTGCTTTTTCAATCCATACAACATCACCTGTCGATACCGTCCAAAGCATCTGTCCGTCGCCTCGAATCGCAGCCTCATCCTGATAGTTTTCCTTTGTCTTTCCAACTTCTATCCTTAGTTTGGAATCCGAAGACACCACAAGACTTCTTTTGTTCAACGAATGTGGGCAAATCGGTGTAATAATCATCGCTTCCATCGATGGCACTAACACCGGACCTGCTGCCGATAAATTATAGGCCGTCGAACCGGTCGGCGTCGACACCAAAATCCCATCTGCCACATAAGTATCCATCAGTTCATCATCTACATAGACATTTGCTGTTATCATATGTCCAAAATCCTGCTTGCCGATAATAAACTCATTAATCGCAATGCCAATCGCTTCTCCAACTGAAGTTTTCTGCACTCTGCCGGTAAGCGCCATCCGCTTTTCCACTTCATAATTTCCCGACAAAATTTCGTACAGTGCTTTTTGAATTCTCGGCTTTTCCACCTCGGTCAGAAACCCAAGTGTTCCAAAATTCACGCCAAAAATCGGAACATGACTGCCGGCAAACCGCTTCGCTGCCTGGATTACATAACCGTCTCCTCCAAGCACAATCACTAAATCTGCCCAGTCAATCTGCGTAACTTCAGACGAACTCCCTACTATTTTAGCACATTTTTCATGAGATTCCAAATATCTTTTTATTTCACTCGCCGTCTCATGATGTATGTCTTTCTCAACATCGGAAATAATCTGAAAATTTTTCATCGCAGTTCCTCCTATAAAACCTCATGCGCATGCGCTACCAATTCTTTCACCGCTTCCTTCTGCTTTTCATCTATGGTAACCGGTTCTCTGTTATCATTCTCCATATAAAGGAGATATTCAATGTTTCCTTCCGGTCCGCGAATCGGCGAATGGTCAATCCCCAAAATATGAAATCCAAGGGAAAGTGCATAGTTCATAACCATCTGAATCACTTCTTCGTGGACACGGGGCTCTCTCACGACCCCTTTTTTCCCAACCTGTTCTCTGCCCGCCTCAAACTGTGGTTTAATCAAACAGACAATCTGAGCATTTTCCTTCATCAGTGCCTTAACCGGCTCTAATACTTTCGTGAGGGAAATAAAGGCAACATCGATGGAAACAAAATCTACTAACTCACCAATATCGTCCGGTGTGACATAGCGGATGTTTGTCTTTTCCATCGAGCATACTCTTTCATCCTGCCTTAACGACCACGCAAGCTGGTTTGTCCCCACATCAATCGCGTACACATACTTTGCGCCATTTTGCAGCATACAGTCCGTAAAACCACCGGTTGAAGAACCGACATCCATGCATACCGTATCCGTAAGAGAAATCGGAAACACGTTCATTGCCTGTTCCAATTTGTAACCGCCACGGCTGACATATTTCATTTTCTTTCCCCGGACTTCAATCTGCACCGATTCCGGAAACGTCTGTCCGGCCTTGTCTTCTCTTTGATTATCGACAAATACTTCCCCTGCCATAATCACGGCTTTTGCTTTTTCACGGGAAGGCATAAGTCCTCTTTTCACAAGAAGGACATCCAATCGTTCTTTCTTTTCTTTCACCTTACTCACCATTTATCTTTCTTACAATCCGATTCGATACCGATGCCGCATCCAATCCATATTTCTCATAGAGTTCTTCCGGCGTTCCGTGCTCAATAAACTGATCCGGGAAACATACGCTAAGACATTTGTGGTAAATTCTTTCCCGCAGTAAAAATGCTTGAATCTGCTCGGAAAAACCGCCGGTATACACATTGTCTTCCATTGTCACAATCAGACGGTGACTGATTGCTAATTCTCTTACCAAATCCTCATCAAACGGCTTCACAAAACGCATATTGACAATCGTTGGATGAATCCCTTGTACTGCTAACTTTTTTCGAACCTCACATGCTTTACTAACCATATTGCCTACTGCCAAAATAAGTACATCTTTTCCTTCATACAAAAGTTCTGCTTTGGCGTACACAATCGGCTCTCTTTCTTCTTTCTCACAGCAGTACGCTTTTCCTCTTGGGTAGCGGACTGCCACCGGACCATCCATCTGATTCAGTGCAAAATCCAGAACCTCAGTCAACTCTGCACCATCCATCGGCGAAATCACCGTCATCCCCGGCATCGTCGACAAAAAGGATAAGTCAAAAATACCCTGATGCGTCTCTCCGTCATTTCCTACAATGCCACTTCGGTCTACTGTAAAAATAACCAGCAGACTGCCAAGACACACATCATGAATCATCTGGTCATAGGCACGCTGCAAAAAGGTAGAATACAAAGAAACTACCGGTCTCATACCGCCTGCTGCAAGTCCTGCTGCAAAAGTAACCGCATGTTCTTCCGCAATTCCCACATCGAAAGCTCGTGATGGAAATGTTTTTGCAAAGGCTGCCGTTCCGGTTCCATCCGGCATCGCAGCACACACAGAAACCAGTTCATTGCACTGCGCCCCCCGTGACAAAAGCCAGTCGGAAAATATATTCGTATAAGTTACTTCGTTTGTTTTAAGAATCGTACCATCTTTTACATCAAAGGTTCCTACACCATGAAAAGCGGAAGGATTTTGTTCTGCCGGTTTATACCCTTTTCCCTTCTGGGTCAGAACATGCACCAAAACCGGCTGATTCGTAATCGAAAACGCTGTTTCAAAAGCTGTAACCATTTCATTTACATTGTGTCCATTCACCGGACCGATATAAATAAGCCCCATATCCTCAAACAGCATTCCCGGAATAAACAAATGCTTAATCGAGTCTTTCGCACGCTTAATCTGTCTGGCAAGCGGATGACCTACATTCGGAATTTTGCCTAACGAATTTTCAACATTCATTTTCAAATCCCGGTACTTACGGTTTGCACGGATTTTACCTAAGTAAGTTGACATACCACCTACATTTGGTGCAATCGACATCTTATTATCGTTTAACACAATAACCATATTCGTTTTTAATGCTGCGGCGTTATTTAACGCCTCAAATGCCATACCGCCGGATAATGCACCATCACCAATAACTGCTACCACCTTTTCATCGCCGCCACGCAAATCCCTTGCCTTAGCAAAGCCCTGCGCCACGGAAATCGAAGTCGAACTGTGTCCGGTATCAAACGTATCACTCGGATTTTCCTTGACTTTTGGAAAACCACTTAAGCCACCCATTTGGCGGAGTGTCGAAAAAGCATCCCCTCTCCCGGTCAGAATTTTATGCACATATGACTGGTGCCCCACATCCCAAATTAGTTTATCCTCCGGAAAATGCAAACACAAATGAAGTGCCATCGTAAGTTCCACCGCTCCTAAATTGGATGCCAAATGTCCTCCCGTCCGGCTCACACTCCGTACCAATTTGGCACGGATTTCTTTAGCTAACTGCCTATAATCCGCGGGGGCAATATTATGAATGTCATTTTCTTTTACTATTTGACTAAGTACCTTTTTCTTACTCACAAAATCATCCTCTTTATTTCTCCCGTTCCACTAAGGACATTAACAATTCCCGCAGAAACGATTTATGTTCTTCATCTGCCGCTGTTATGCCATCTAAGGCAGCAATACCGGCATCTGTATATTCTGCCACTTTTTTCCGGCTCTCCTCCATTCCATGCAGAACCGGATATGTGGATTTTTCATTCTTTTCATCACTGTGCACCGGTTTTCCGATGACTTTCTCATCCCCTGAAATATCCAGAATATCATCCTGAATCTGGAAAGCAAGTCCAATCGCCGTTCCCACATTTTCCATAATTCGTACTTCATCCTGTGAAGCACCGGCTAAACAGGCTCCAATCATAAGACTTGCCTCAATGAGTGCAGAAGTTTTATTTTTATAAACATAATGAAGCATCTGTTCATCGACAAATTTTCCGTTATTTTCAACATCAACAACTTGTCCGCCAACCATGCCGCAAATCCCTGCTTTTTTCCCTAATACTTTCAAAGCATTGGCAATTCTCTGCTTGTCCGTTTTACTGTCAAACGCAAGAAATGCCGTCTCATAAGCAAGATTCAACAAAGCATCTCCGGCAAGAATCCCCATCGCTTCTCCATACTTTTTATGTGTCGTTAATTTACCACGACGGTAATCATCATTATCCATCGCTGGCAAATCATCATGCACAAGCGAATACGTGTGAATCATTTCTATCGCCATCATAAACGGACGAACCGCTTTTTCATCCGTTCCTCCAAACATGGAATATGTCTCACAAAGAAACATTGGTCTAAGTCGTTTACCACCGGCATTGATACTGTAATTAACAGCCTCCAATACCGTTTTTTCATAGCCTTCTTCCTTTGGAAGGTACGGGATAAAACCCTCTTCTATATTTTGTATTTTTTCCTGCCATTTATCCTTCGACATCTTCTTCTCCTTCCATCATCAGGACCTTTATTTTTTTCTCCACGCGGTCAATAGCGTCATTTCCCATTTTCACAAGTTTCATTCCTTCCGAAAATGCCTGATAGGATTCTTCTAACGTCATTTTATCATTTTCCATCTGTGTTACGGTATCATCTAAACGATCCATAATTTCTTCTAAAGAAATTTCTTTTTTTTCTTCCATTATGCTTTTTCCTCCTCGACGACTTCCTGTACTTCACTTTTCACAACGCCATCTGAAAATGTCATCATCAAAACATCGTTTACTTGAAGTGATTTCACGGAATCCACCATCCTGCCCGCCTCATCAGTCACATAAGCATAGCCGCCGGCAAGGCGTTTTAACGGACTTTTTGCATCCAGCCTTGCCGCCAAAAGTGACATCATTTGTTTCTTTTTCTGTAGTTCATTTTTCATATTACGAAAGAGGCGTTCCTCTATATCAATCAAATATTGTCTCTTCTGTACCATTTGGTTTTCCGGATTCAGATAGCGGAGCCGCTTCTCTGTAAAATCCAAGTGCTCACGCCCTGCATCCACCTGTGCCAGAATACAACGTGCCAGACGATCTTTATATCCATACAATTCTTCTAATACAAGACGGACATCATAAACCGCCAGTTCTGCTGCCGCTGAAGGTGTCGGTGCGCGTAAATCCGCCACGTAATCTGCAATTGTCACATCGGTTTCATGTCCGACTGCTGAAATCACCGGCGTCCGACATTCATAAATTGCCTGTGCCACGATTTCCTCATTAAATGCCCACAAGTCTTCCATTGAGCCGCCGCCTCGCCCCGCTAAAATAACGTCCACGCCAAATTCATCCAAAAAAGAAATTCCCCCAGCAATGGATTGTGCCGCTCCTTCTCCCTGCACTTTTGCCGGATATAAATAAAGCTGCACATAAGGATTGCGTCTTGTAGCAATCTGAATCATATCATGGACTGCCGCACCGGTTTTCGCCGTTACGATACCGACTTTTTTTACATACTTTGGAATTGGCAGCTTTCGATCCTCGTCAAAATATCCTGCTGCCTCCAGCTTTTTCTTTAATTTTTCATACTGCTCCTGTAAGTGTCCATCTCCTACCGGGACAATTTTTTTGGCATAGAGCTGATATTTCCCATCGCGCTCGTATACACTAATGGAGCCGCCAACTACGACTTCCTGTCCATTCTCCATCCGAAAATCAAGTCCGCCGCGGTCACCGCGAAACATCACACACGTAAGCTGTGAGCGGTCGTCTTTTAGCGAAAAATAAATATGCCCGGAGCTATGATATTTGCAATTGGAAATTTCGCCTTTTACAAATACAACCGACAGGGCATATTCTTTGGAAAACATATTCTTAATATACTGATTGACGGAAGAGACGGAATATACATTTCCTCTATTCATTTACAATCTTACCCAAGATACCATTCACAAACGCAGCACCATTCTCTCCGCCATACTCTTTTGCAAGTTCCACGGCTTCATTGACGGCTACGCCGACCGGTACACTTTCCTCATATAATGCTTCATAAACAGCCAGTCTCAAAATTGCTAATTCCGCTTTTGCAATTCGCTCAATCTTCCAGCCCTTTGCATTTGCCGAAATTTTTTCATCAATATCCGGCATCAAAGCAATCAGCCGTTCCACTTTTTCGCGGACTTCCTTTTCATCCTTTTCACTAATTTCATGTTCTTCCGGAAAATGGAAATTCGCCAAAAAATTACTCATCTGTTCTTCAAACTCATCGGTTCCATAAAAATCATTCTGGAACATCAGACAGAAGATACATTCTCTCATCTCATGTCGTGTCATAACTATCCTCTTAATCCTGTTCTAAACTTACACCGGCGATTCGCACATTCACCTGTTTTACTGTCAAACCGGTCATGGAATTAATCGCCTGCATTACTTTTTCCTGTACCTGTTTACAAGTTTTTGGAATGCTGTATCCATATTTCATATTAATTGCCAATTCAACCATTGCGATGTCGTCTGCCACTTCCACCTTGACACCTTTGGACAAATTCTTTGCACCAAATTTGCCTGCCAGCTCACCGGCCAAGCCGCCTGCCATCGAATCCACGCCTTCTACTTCTGATGCGGAAATACCGGCAATGCTTGCTACGACTTCATTGGCAATCTGCACTTCGCCAATCCCTGTGTGTTTTCCCATAGAATCATTTGTCATCTCTGTCATACTTTCGTACCTCCTATTGGTATGATACTACAACAAAACAGTTGTAATATGTATTATAGCAGATTTATTTCTTTTTGCCAACAGGCGATATTACAATTTTATCGGCACTGCACTCGGTTTTTCTTTTTACGATATCTTCAATCTGTGCAATCTGGCTCTCCGTCAAATCATCTGCATTTACAACAACATCCACGCTGTCGGATAAAATTGTCACAACAGCTTCTGAAAATCCCTTCGCTGCCAGCAGATTTTCGGTTGCCGTTTCTTTTTCGCTGATTTCGGTCATCTGCATAATCTGCTGCATTGCCTTGTCTTTTTGCGCATTGGTTACATTTTTGTTATTCACTAAATTTGTAAGCGTCTCTTTGTTTTTCGCACGCGTCTGTTCTCTCGAAAGTTTTGCCTCCTCGAAATAATTTCCGGTAACAGTGTTACTTACAAGTACTGCTTCACCGGCATTTTCCTTATTGGAAACCTTTTGTCCACTTGTGCTCACTGCCTTGCCACTGGCTGTTTCTACCGTTTCTTCGTCCTCATCAAGAACAATATCCTCCTCTGAAATGTCTGCTGCGCTTTCGGTTGCCGCTTTGTTATGATCCCCATGTCCGTTCATTGTCAGTTCTTCACGGTCTGTCATGCTCAGATACCCGGCAATCGCAACCATCACAACAAGCGCAGTAATAATAATCTGGTTTTTTTTCAAAATTTTCTTCACTCCTTTGCCTCCTTACTTTTCATTATTTTTATTTTATGACTCTCAATAGAAAATAATGCACTTACTGCATCGGTTATTTCTCTTTTTATCACAGAATCGTATCCGCCTTCGCAGACAATGACAATCCCCTCGATTTCCGGCTCCTTCTCCTGTATGATATACGGAGAAGAGTCACGGCTTGAATTTTCCACTAAAACTGTTTTTTCCTCGTTGGACTCTCCTTTTTGCGTATTATCTTTTAATGTCACTTTCTCATTTGACGCCTTCAAAGTAATCATTACATCCGCATGCCCGACTCCGTCCACCCGCTGTAAAAGCTGTTTTAACTCTTCCTCCCGCTCCGCCTTATATTCCTCAAGTGTCCCCTTTGTCTCCGCGTCTGTAACATCGGACGAAGAAGCAGGTGCCGCCGCCTTTTCATCTGCATTTTCCGAATAGGAAAAAAACAAAAGCAGTACACCACATATAACAACCGCTAACAATTTCAAGGTTCCCGCTTTTTCAATTAGTTTTTTTAATTCCTCTTTCATGCGCTATGCCTCCTCAATCCAAATCTTTTCTTCTTCCACCCCATACCGAAAAGCCAGTTCATTCTGCCACTCCTTTTGCATTTTATCTGCATTTTTTACGCGCACCCTTATCAATATAATTTTCATATCATCCATCTTTATCCGGCAATCGGATTCATCCACCCCACATTGCAGTGCAATATCTTTTTTTACCTGTGCCACATATTTCTCTTTCATCTGTTTTTCATACTTTTCTCCAAGCAGACGAATTTCCTCTTTCGTCTGTTCCACCTGCTGTTTGTTTTCCGAAAGAATATAATTTTTTTCCCATACCTTTCCTTTTCCAAAAAAGCCAAGCACCGGAACAAGCACAAGTAAAATAACAATCAAACTTGTCACATAGGTAAAATACTTTTTGTATTCCGTTCCCATAAATAAATTTGTGAGCAGTGCCGCAAGCAGTAAAAATACTACAACCTGTCTCACCATCTGAAATGCTGCTTCCATGAAATCTCCTTTCGTCCGTCATGAGCCAAGATTTGTACTGACTAACACAATGACTATCGACAGTAAAAACATAAGTCCGGATGCCAGTAAATACCCTAACATCAGTTTTCCGCTTGTGGCTGCCGACTGCAATACCATCACAATTCTGTGGTCGCTGACCGGCTGCGCAACCGCTCCTGCCACACGGTATAAAAAGGTAAATAAAAAAACTTTCATCATCGGGTACAGACAAAGAATCACAATGGCAATCACACCGCCTACTCCGACCGCACTCTTAATTAACAGACCGCTTCCATATACGGTATCCATCACACTGCCCGCTGTATTTCCCACACCGGGCATCCCCTTTGCCACGTTCCAGACCGCATTATTTCTCACACGGTCCATTACCGGAACTAACAAGCCCTGGATTCCCTGATAGCCAATCATTGCTGCAAACAAAATACGAATTGACATCCTTAATATACTGCCAATTAAATCCACCATTTTCGAGAACCGGTGTCCTGCCATCTGATTGATCACGCTTAGGAAAAAATAGATTTCAACCCCCGGCATCAAAAAATATTTCATTGCCATCGAAAGCAGCCCCATCGTAAGAAGCATTGCTTCATAAAAGGCAAGCGAACTCTGCATTTTCCCGCCATAGCAGAGGGTAAGTGAAAAAGAGGGAATCAAAGCTTTCATAAAGCCAATCAGATTTTCCAGTGCTTTCTCTGCCACGGCATACACACCTAAAAATCCCGAAAGCACGAGTGAAAACAAAAGAAGAAATACGACAAAAAATCCCGTTTCTCCCAAATCACCGTCCCCAATCGTACCGGCAAATTTCACAAAAATCCCCGCAAACACACTGAGTGCAAGAATATGTAAAATAGTTTTTTTCTGTGCATCCCACTGACCGGTCACCTGCTCACAGATACAGTCAACAATTGCCCCAAAGGAAAAATCGGCCGTTCCATCCATAACGTCTGTAACATACTGCTGTAAGGAAAAACTTTGCTCTGTATTTTCCTGCAGAGAAAGATCCGCCTGTTCTAAAGACAATTCATTCTGCCACTCTTCTTTCTGACTTGCCCCCGCTTCTGTATCAAATGAAAAACCAAATAGCAGAACCATTAAAAAAATGAAACATTTCTTTTTCACCGCAGCATATCCCCCAAAGTCTTTAAAAGCGTCTCGACAACCGGAAAACTCACTAACATCATACTGATTTTTCCTATCATATTGATCTGACTGGCAACCGCTCCATTACCGGCATCCCGGCAAAGATTGACGACAAGCTGCGTCAAATAGGCAATTCCTAACATTTTAAGAAGGATTCCTAAGTATTCTCTGCTTAAGCCAATTGCCTGTTCAAATTCATGGATTCTCTCAATCACCATCCGGATGGACGACAAACTATAAATTCCTAACAATAGGACTGTCCCTATCATCACGGCAACCGCATATTCCCGTTTCACACTGCCGGCTATTAAAGACAGAAAAACAGCCGCCAGACCAAGCACCGCCACTTTCACCATTTTTTTCACCTCCCTTACAGAGAAAACATGTCCTCAACGCTTGTGAACAATTCAGAAATATATGGAATAATCCAAAACAAAACTAAAAGAAGTCCTGCTAAGCTTACTATAAATGCCTGTTCATCGCGCCCGGATTGTTTGAGAATCTGATTTAAAATGGTAACTAATATTCCCACTAATGCAATTTTAAATATAATTGTTATTTCCATAGGTAATGCATTCGTTCCTTTCTTCTTTTCCCTCGCCTCTTACACCAATAAAAGACAGATTAAAACACCGCTAAAAGCGCCTATCACCGGATACATACGAAGCCTTTCATGGCTTTCTTTTTCCGTTTGCTCCATTCTCAGTTTTAAGCGGCGTACATAAATCTGAATGGTTGAAACCTGCATTTCCAAATCCAGATATCCGAGTGTACCACCTAATTTTTCCCACTCTTCCCGCTCTTCTTTTTCCATCTGCGACTTTGTTAAAACCTTTCTCGCTGTCTGGCACCAAATCGTTTCCAGTGCTCCTTCGTGGGTATTAAGCTTTTTTGCAATCTGTGCAAAAAAACTGCCAACGATACCGCCAATCCTTACCGAAACCTCTTCGCATGCCTCCATCAGCGGCGTGTGCCCGTATTCCATTTCTCCCTGTAAAATAAGAAGTGCTCTTTCACAGTCCTGCATATTATGTAAGCGGTTGCCATATCGAATCCGATAAAAAATACCGATTCCAAAACTTCCCAACAGGACAAAAATCATTCCTAAAAATTTTATTTCCATATCGTCTTTCCCTCCTTATCATAAACAGCCAGACATTTGCCCGGATGAAACAGATTGTCCAAAAGTATATAGCGCTCAAACATCCTGTTTTCAAATACAGCCTGAAACTCTTTTTTCTGCCGGACCTGCGAAAGCGTTTCTCCATGAATGGTTGCTAAAAGAGAACAGCCGCTTGTAAGTGCATATGATAGAGCGGCAATATCTTCGCTTGTCCCAATTTCATCGACAGCAACAACCTGCGGAGCCATCGAGCGAATCATCATGCGCACACCATCCGCTTTTTTGCATCCATCTAACACATCACAAAAAGAGCCTAAATCTCTTTGTGAAATTCCCATATAGCAGCCGGCTATTTCCGAGCGTTCGTCAACTACCGCCACATTGCACTGCCTTGAAAGATTCCTCACAAAATCACGCAAAAGCGTTGTTTTTCCACCACCCGGAGGAGCTATAATCAGCGTTGGTAAAATCACGGTATTTAACACGACAAATGGCATCAATTCATCGGAACATCCCTTTATTTCATGGGAAATACGGATGTTTAATCCGGACAAATACCGCATCGTCTTCACCGCTCCATGCTCATACACAACATGTCCGGCAAGACCAACTCTGTGTCCACCGGGAATGGTAAGAAATCCCTCTCTCATCTGCTCCTCAAAAGCATACAATGACTGTCTGCTGATTCGCGAAATCAACTCTTTCCATTCCGCCATCGTAACACTTTGTTTTTGCTCCGGCACAACAAATCTGCCATCATACCGTAAAGCAATGCCCTTTTCTCTGCGGATTCTTATTTCCTGCAGTTTTTCTTCTTTTAAAACCACGCGTTCAACCAGTTTCCGCAGTCTTTCCGGCAAAAGTTCCCGAATCTCTTTATTTAGCAAATGCACCCCTCCTTTTTTTACATGTATATGCCTGTCCGCACGGAATATACCACCCATTTGCCTTGACACCCCATCTTATTTGTACTAAACTGAGGGCAAAAAGCAAAAGAAGGACTTAATATTATGGAATACGGATTAATAGGAGAAAAATTAGGCCATAGTGCCTCCAAAGAAATTCATGAACAATTAGCAGACTACTCATATGAGTTACATCCTCTCACCAAAGAAGATTTTCCGATTTTTATGGAGGAAAAAGCGTTTCGCGCCCTGAATGTTACCATTCCTTACAAGCAGGCAGTTATCCCTTATCTTACCGCCATGGATGAGAATGCAAAAGCGATTGGTGCCGTCAACACGATTGTGAACCAAAATGGCTCCCTCTATGGCTACAATACAGATATGCCGGGATTTCTCTATATGGTAAAGAAAAATGGTATCGACATGGAAGGGAAAAAAGTTGTTGTCCTTGGAAATGGTGGTGCCTCTCAGGCAATTCAGGCAGGTGTCAAAAAAATGAATCCCGCTAAAATGATTGTGGTCGGCAACCGAACCATCAAAGAGGGAGTTCTTACTTACGAACAGTGTTTCGCCCTCCACAGTGATGCGGACATTGTCGTAAATACAAGTCCGGTCGGCATGTATCCAAATGTCGATTTTTCACCGGTTGACTTAACTCATTTTCCTCAATGTCAGGCAGTCATTGATATCATTGCCAATCCGCTTACCACGAAACTTGTCGCACAGGCAAGAGAACTTGGCATGAAGGGTATCACCGGACTGGAAATGCTGATTGCACAGGCAAAATATGCCGTTGAAATCTTTTTGGACACAAAAATACCGGAAGAAAAAATTGATGAAATCTATCAGAATATGAAAAAAAAGTCGTAAATACAAAAAAGGAGCCGTACCGGCAACTGAACTGCTTCCCGTCAAGTAGACAATTGAAAAAATATAAATTTTTCCTGCCA